>DAIDJG010000070.1 GCA_027451445.1 Singulisphaera sp. | reverse complement strand
TCATCATCTTTCTGGGCGACCCATCTCCCAGTCTCGACCGACTGGAACGTCCTCGGTGCGCCTCCCGAGAAACGTTGTAGGGGAAATTCCCGCCCACGTTCCTGGGGAAAGTCCCGAGAGCCGAATGCTCCGATTGTACGTATTCTATGGATGTACGCGGGATGCACTGGAGAATCTCACCAGGCATTAAAGCTCGGAACACGTGTTAATGAGCCATGACCACCGCACTTTCGGCTGACTGCCTTTGCAGTCGCCGGACGGCCTTCGACAAGGAGCCACACCATGAGCCTCGCGACAAGCCCCCTTGGTTCGACGACATCGTCCGCGTTTGAGAACAAGGCCCGGCGGGCCTCTTTGGCCGCACGAGCGAGTGGCCGGCGACGTCTGATCGACCCGACGACCTGCGAGCGTGACTACTCCCCAGCCGAGTTGGAGTTCATGGCGGCCATCCAGTCGTACAAGGCTCGGAGCGGACGACCGTTTCCCACGTGGAGCGAGGTGCTCGAGGTCGTGCGGGAACTGGGTTACGTGCAAATGTCCGCGGCGTCGTCCACGTTCTAAGTTCTTACACGGCTTCGTTCTAACCCAAACGGATCTTTTCTGACTTCCATCACCCAACAGTTGCCGACACGGCCTTTTTTAAGGAAGAATACTCTGATGAACACCTCAGGTCAATTGGACAGGCGCATCGACTCATCGCTCACACCGTACCTGCGCGAAATCAATGAGACGTCCCTTCTGTCGCTCGAGGAAGAGCGCAACCTGTCCGCACGGATCGCGGACGGCGATGTCTATGCCCGCGACCACATGGTCCGGGCCAACCTGCGTCTGGTCGTGAATATCGCCAGGGAGTACCGCGGCAAAGGGCTACCTCTTGAAGACCTCATCGAAGAGGGCAATCTGGGTCTGATGCGTGCTGTGGAAGGATTTGACGGCAGCCTCGGAGTCCGCTTCTGCACCTACGCAAGCTACTGGATCAAGCAGTCGCTCCGCTCGGCCCTGATGCGCCAGGGCAAAGCAATTCGCCTCCCCGCGTACATGGTCGTACTCCTCGGCAAATGGCGACGCGTCTCCGCCGAACTCACCGAAACACTCGGCCGGCCTCCCATGCCCAACGAAATCGGTGAGGTTCTTGGCCTGTCGAAGAAAAAAATCGCGATGGCCACGGTCGCGCTGCGAGTCCACGAGTTGAGTCGCTACGACGACGATGCCGACGGCGACGAGTCGCTGCTCGATTCCATCACAGACGAACGAAGCACCGGTCCCGACGCCAACTATCTGGCCCAGGAGGACTGGCAATGGATCGTCGACCGTCTCGATGGCATGAACTCGCGTCAAGCCACCATTGTCCGTCTGCGTTACGGGCTAGGGACCGACTCGCCCATGACGCTGAGCGAGATTGGCAAGCAGCTCAACCTGACCCGGGAGCGAGTCCGACAACTCGAACGGAGCGCGTTGCAAGAACTGGCGGAGGCGTGCGTATCGTGGTGACGCCGATACGGCATCTCGCCATAACCACTCCGGGGTGGCGACCGATCCCCGGCGGGTCTCGGAATTTCGCCGAGACTGCTCCTTTTGCGCCTGGGTCATCTCGGCGGACGACCCCTGGGTAATGATTCCGATGATCTGCTCGGCGGAATTCGGTCCAGCGCCTAACTGAGTCGATTGGTAGATTCCGCGCGCGATTGTAGAACGGACTCCGTGCGTTTTCCTTGACATTCGCGTCTGGAGGACGTTAACCCGATGCTTGACCGGTCGGCGGATCATGGTATATCGCAACCTCTGTACCGAACGATGCCGGATCAATCACCGATGCTGGTCCCACAAATCACTCGACTCGCTTGGCCGCGCCAATAAACCGTCTACCCGCGGATTACCGCTTTGGCGTCACTGACCTCGTCAGGCAAAGCCGCCAGTTCGCCCCAGCCTCGGACAGGTCGAGCTCATCACCGCTGCCGCCCAGGTGCCGGCAGATCAACCTGGCCTCGATGGGTGCGAACGCGGTCCGATCGAGCGGCCGGATCGTGAATCCCTTGGTTTCGTCGAGCGCTCCCTCACTGACCGAACCCACGCCGCACCCATCCCGCACGTAGGCCAGGATCGTCGCCCAGCCGCCGACTTCGAGGGCGATATCGAGTTTGTTGAGCAGCCCGCTCGACCTCACGACGTCATCCATGCCCTTGCGGATGCCAGTGTCGGGTTCAGGGAGGATCAACGGGAACGCGCCGAATGCCTAGGGAAGCACACCGGCCCCGGGAAGCGAGCGCAGGCTGGGTTCCCACGGCGTTCCGGAGGCACACACCAGCGCGCGCCGGTAGGCCACGAGCGGCTCGATGTGCAGGGGCCGTCGGGCGATCTCCAGGATGGACGGCTCGTCGTGCGTGACGACCGCCATGTCGAGGGAGCCGCTGGAGACGCCCTCGATCCGCGCCCCACCGCGCAAGGTCGAGATGCGGAGGCGGCTCTCGGGGTGCTTCCGCCGGAACTCGTGTAACGCGCGGCGCACCAGTCCAGCCGCCATCGCCTGGCCCCCGCGATCTGGCGTTGGAGACCCTGAAGGCGATTCTGGCGCTTGGCTTTCGGATCGCGCACGACGAGCCCTCTTAAGGGTCACTGCGGATCCGAGGGGTGTCGTTCCCATACAATCGCTACAGGCTAGCCATCGTAGGATTTCCGAACATAAGCTCCACTAAGAGTCAACTGCTCCGAGTGTTTCGCATCGGGGCGTTCAGAGCGTCTGACGAGTGCCGTCCAGATACTCTTTGGTAAGATCCAGATGGATAACGGCCTTGAGAACGTGTGGGTCGTCTGGATCGCTGAACGCATACGCGAGGTCGAAGCGTTCCTGTAGCGTGTTCGCATCAACTGCGCCGGTGTCGCACAGAATCCGAACGTCCTCGCGATCTCCAGCATGGAATCTTCGCAGTTTGGTCACAATCAGGTCGTGTGCTTCGGGCAACCAGAGCCGAATCACCCTCCACGGTCCGGGGATCGCGCTATATCGTTTCTGATAACCGGTTGGCAGAGGAGGCAACCCCGAAGCTACCGTTTTGAGATAGACACCGTACCTCTGGTGTCCTGAGCAGCCCTTTCCGAAGAGTTGGACGGCAACCATCAGAAGATGCGAACCCGCGACGTCCACAACGTCGACGTCTTTCGTCATGAGACGCACGCCGTATCCCAGGATCAAGGCGGAACGACCAAGCAAGTGAAGATCGAGTTTCTCGCCTGGTGCGGCACGGCTCGCTAACTCGGCGTCGATCCCATCAAGGAACGCGAGCAACGTGTCAGCGGTCATCAGCAGACTTCCCGCGCGATCGGGGTGCACCCTCAACGGCAACGATCTCCTCTTTGAGTCGATTCGGTGAGGGTGCCTGTCGAGGGCCCATCTCGAGCGGCGTCTGACGAGCGCGGGGAATTCGACCTGCGCCCCTGTCGATTTGGCCAAGCTGGCGCAGCTCAGCCAAGGCGCGAGCCCGCCCTTCAAACTGTGCCGGCGTAACCGGATAGTTGATTCTCCACCGCTTCCACACGGGGTATTTCGGACTCGAGGCCGATGGGACGCCCAGATCGTCCCAAGCACGCGTCTTGGGCGGCTTAACGATTTTGATGAAACGCTCCAGCGGCTCCTTCCGGCATCCACCGGGAAAACCCTTCTGACGTTCGATCGAGAGAGCGACATCGGCGAGCCAGGCGAGGCGGTAAACAGCCTTTGTCCGCACCGCGAAGGCGCGGAGCAGGGCGGGATTGATTTCATTCCAACTGAGCAGGACGGGCACGGTCTCGATAACGCGTGGGTTGGGGTTACTGCCGGATGCGGCCAGCGAGATGGGGTTGTCGATCGCGGCCAGAAACTGAGCCATTATCGCGGCCAGAACTGAGCCACCCGATTTCGCACTTGTGTCTCGCCCCAAGTGCCCTTCACTTTAGGCTGAGGGCACTTGGGGCGAGACACAAGTGCGCAACCCCTCGGAA
>DAIDJG010000069.1 GCA_027451445.1 Singulisphaera sp. | reverse complement strand
AATGCGATGGGGCCGCCCCAGCAGCCGGGCGGCCTCGTCGGCCCGGCCTTCCACGAGGCTGGTGCGAATGCGCGTCGACGACACGAGCGAGCCCTCGATCACCGTCGGCTCGACCACCTCGAACGCCAACCCCGCCTCACCACACCACTGCGCGAGCAAGGTGGTATCGCCTCCACGGTCGCGCCCGAACGCGAAGTTCGGCCCTTCGACCAACCCCGCGGCAGCGAACTGGCCGATGATCACCCGGTCGAAGAATTCCCGCGCGGTGAGCCCGAGCAGCCACGGTCCCGTTCGGAACACTCCGACCTCGTCCGCTCCCGCCCCCAGCAGCAACTCGACCTCCCGTTCCGGCCACACGAGCGGAACTGGGACCTTGTCAGGCCGGAGCAAGGCGACCGGGTGCGGATTGAACGTCAACGCCAGCGCGGGCGCACCCGCTGCGTCCGCCCGCGCCCGCAGGCGTGCCAGCAAGTGCGAATGGCCCCGGTGCACGCCGTCGAAGTTTCCGATCGTCAGAAACGCACCCCGCACTCCGAACGGGACCTCGGACAGATTCTCGATTGCGATCACCGACTCAAGTCCTCTGAACCGCAACACTTCGGCGCAGCGCACCCACGCACGGACCCCATTATCGCCCTACTCTCGACAAAGGGTCAATCCCGCCCCTTGGGCATGCGATGCCCCGACGACTATGATGGTTCATTCCGGAAGACTCCGTCTTTAGCTGAATCTCACAGAGTTATCCGCAGATGACGCAGATGAACGCAGATTCAGAATTAGCAATTGATCTGCGTTCATCTGCGTCATCTGCGGATAGGCCTCTTCTTCGTAGTTTAGCGGTGAGTTCATGAATTTCCTGATCCTGGGTGATGGTGCCGAGGAGCTTGCCTGGGCTCATGCCCTTGTCGATCACGCCGAACACCGGCTGGCCGCCGCGTTTCCTGGATTCGATGCACTCCCCGAGGTGCCCGAACCGCGCGACCTGGACGACGCTCTCAGCATCCCGGACATCGAGGTCGTGGTTGTCGGCGGCGGTCTCGACTTCCGCGCGGAGGCCCTGCGGCGCGTTGCGGCCGCCGGTTTGGCAACAATCTGCCTCCATCCTCCCGGGCACGATTCCGAGCCCTATTACATGGTCGCTCTGAGTCGCGACGAAACGGGCGCCGTCGTCGTGCCCGATCTCCCTGCGCGTCTACATCCCGGCGTCGAGGCAATTCGCCAGGCGCTCCAGCGGCAGGAGTTGGGAGCATTCCGCGTTCTGCGACACGAGTCACCAGCCGGACCCGAAGGCGTGGACCTCGTGCGCCAGGCCTTCCCTCGGGTCGTGGACCTCGTCCGTGCCCTGCTCGGCGACGTCGAGCAACTGACGGCGACCGGAGACCCCCCGGGCGTGCATCCCTCGAACGAGCTGATCGTCCACCTGCGCTGTCCCCGCGCGCGCCGCGCGGAGGTCCGTCTCTGGGCCGGCTCCTTCGAGCCATCCCGACTGATCGCCCACGGCACCACTGGCTCGATCACGCTCGAGTACGACCCCACCTTTCACGCCCCAGCGCGTCTCGTCCGTCGCCATGCCGACGGGACGGAGACCACTTACGACATCGAACCCTGGGACGCCCATGTCGCGCTGCTCGACGTGCTGGCTTCCGCGATTGGTGGGAATTCTGTGTGCCCAAGCCTACTCGACGCCACGCGCGCGACCGAACTGGGCGAGGCCGCGGTCCGAAGTCTGCGCCGCGGAAGAACCATCGAGTTGAACTACGAGGAGATCAGCGAGACAGGCACGTTCAAAAGCGTGATGACCTCGCTCGGATGCATGATCTTGATCAGCATCCTTTTCGTCCTGCCTGTCGCGTTAATGGGGCCTGCGCTCGGAATCAGCTGGACGCTCTACATCGCGTACGCGATCCCGCCGGTGCTGCTGATCTTTGTGGGATTGCAGGCGCTGCGCTGGGTGATCCGAAAACCGTCAGACGTTTCCGCAGCGCCGAGAGCGGATTCAGGAAACCGGTTTCGCGACGACGTGGCAAGTGAGGATTAACGGCCGAACCGGGACACAGCCGCGAAGACGCACGGGAGGACAACCGTGAGCGCGACATCGAAGTTCAGCCTGAAAGGCGCGAACCGTAACTCTTACGTCAAGCTTGTGACCGCGTTCCCACTCGCTTCAATCAAATCGGACGAGCAACTTCAAGAAGCGCATAAAGTCATGGACCGGCTTCTCATTCGCGGCGAACTCGATGGAGGAGAGGAGATGTACCTCGACGCGCTCAGCGATCTTGTCGCGGCGTACGAACACGAACACTATGCGATCGAACCGGCCTCGGATGCCGATATGCTTCGACATCTCATGGCGGCCAGGGGTATCACACAGGCCCAACTGAGCCGAGACACGACCGTGCCGAAATCAACGATCTCTGAGATTCTCGGCGGGAAAAAACCCATGAGCCGCCAACTGATCCGCAGGTTTGCTGACTATTTCCAGTTGGATGCGAGCGTGCTCGTGGCGAACTTCTGAGCCCATGGGAGGCGATTAGCGAAACTCCGCAATCTCTCCATTCGTTCGATTGGGCGATCGGATGATCGCCCAAGCACCCGGGTTCCGACGAACGGTTCAGCTCGAGATCAGCCAGGGGCTGAGTGAAGTGTATACGTCCACCGGTTCCTTCGGTTGCGCCGGCGCTCAAGGTGAAACCTGCATCCGAAAACGGGCGATCGGAGCCAGCCGTCGCGGGGAGATACGGCGACGTACCGGTCGCGGCGGCGGCGTAGGATTTGAAAATCGAGCTCGTCATACAGCGCGTTGACAAGCCAGTATTCCGGAATCCCAGCGCGGTGATATGCGTCGCGCAGCTCCAGCGTGTCCTTCGTCAGTGAACTGCGGCTGACGACCTCCAACACGCAGTCGGGCGTTCCAATCAATTCAACGAATTCGCCCGGCCGATCCGTTCGGGGAAGGAGTCGGACACGCCCCGCATCGAAGCTCGCCCATTTGACAAACGTGCCATCGGGTTCAGTCGAAAGTTCCGCCTCCTCGTTTGTCACGAGTGTGCCATCGCTGTAGAACTCGCCGATATCTCGCTCTTTATTTATCTTCATGATACCATAACTGATTTCCGATTTAACCTTATTATGGGTCTCCGTTTCCTCGGGGCTCATGTCAATAAACAGATCTCCGCTAATGAACGAAAAGCGTCCTCGTTCCGGAAACTCGTTGGATGTGGCCCACGTGCGGAAACCGTTGAGCGTCGTGGCGGCCGCCGGGACCCGAACCGCCGACTCGCCACTTGGAATTGAACCCAAGCGTCGAGGCTTCAAGAGTGAAGGAGCGCTCATCGCAACTCACGGGGAAAGGAGGATGCCGCATTCATGAGAAGCTCCCTCCACCATACCCGAACAGTTTGATTGTGTCTTCCCATCTTGTGTCGGCAGCAAGAATCGTGAACCTGTAGCCAGCGTTCCATGGAGACCATCGATCAGTTTGCCAACACACAATCAGAACAACCCCTTGAGTCGCCTCACAATCCACTCCGTTGTCAGCAACCCCACCAGCAACATCCACAACGCTGGCTTGTCCCACGCGGGGCTCTTGGAAACCACGACCTCGGACTGTCCCGCATGATAGCTCCGCAGCAGATTCGCCAGGTCGTTGGCGTTTTGCAGAACGCGCCCGTTTGAGCCGGTCGCGATTTGCTCAAGAAGCGCCGAGTCAGGGCGAGGGTCCCGGTACTCGGGGGAGTCGTCCATGATCTGGACGTCGAGGTCGGACTGGGTCACCACCGTTTCACCGTCGTGTACAACGACGCGGAGGCCAACTTTGCGCACGGTCGCGCCGGCCTGCGAGGAGGGGGCGGAGAGTTGGTCGAGCGAGGGAACGGTCAGCTCGCCGGCATAGTCGCCGGTGGCGGCGCGCGGGGTCAGCGTCGCACTACGGCGAGCGGGTTGAGAGGGTGAATCGGAAGAGGCTGCCGGCTGCGGAGACGCGAGCCCTTGAAGGGACGCGGTCAGACGGTATTGCTGGCTTGGTTCCAGCTTGGCGTCGAACGCGCGGGCGGTGATCTGGATCGGCTCGCCGGGGTGGTAGAGCACCTTGTCGGTCTCGATGCGGAGGCGGCGGTTGGCGTTGGCCGAGTTCTCGGCGAGCCACTGCACCACGTTGCGCCAGAACTTGCGGAAATAGCGGTTGTCCCCCTCGCCCCAGAGTTTCTCGAAGTCGCGGCCCCAGTCGACCGTGCTGTCGCTGGAGAGAGCGAACGTCCGGCCTTTACCGTACGACTCGGCGGACATCACGGGCATCAGCGACTTGCCATTCGGAAGCTGGCGGGCCGTCTGGCTCGTTTGGCCCTGCTGCGGAACAACCTTGGTCCGATACTGCGGTGCGGGGGTCGACTTGCTTCGGATTTGCTGTGGCATCACAGGCCGGAAGGGGAGCGCCACCTCGGCAACCCCGAGCGCCGTGGCTGCCGGCTTGAGACGGTCGGTCAGGTTCGAGCCGTAGAAGGGGGGCATGCGCTTGAGGATTTCGCGGTTCTTCACGGGATCGTCGACGATCCGCCAGATGGGATGATTCTCGACCTCGGGGGGAACCTCAACTTTGATCGTGACGTTCCACAGCGTGTTGTCGCCATGGGTCCCGGCACCGCTCATGTCGATCGGGATGATTCCGTCCCACGCGGTTTGATCCCACTGGCCCGAACCGAAGCTCGTATTGCCGCCGATCATCGCAAAGCCGCCCCCACGCTGGCCCACCAGCTCGACGGTCCAATCGAGCTGTTGCTGGCTGAAGGCCGCACGGTGGATATCCGAACAAATCACCACATCATAGGTGAAGAGCTCTTCGCGAGTTGTCGGGTAGCCGAGCGCGGGGTTATCGATCCGGTGCAGACGCTGGCGCTGGTTGTACTGGGCGTCGACTTCCATCGCGACGCATTCGATGTTGGGTTCTTCGACCAGCGCGTCACGGATCCAGTGGTACTCGTTGGCACCTGTACCTTCCATGTAGATGACGCGGATCTTGGCGTGGCGGGCGGCGATCTGGAACGGGACACGATTGTTCTCGAGGACCGCCTCCGCATTGACCGGGGGGACCTCGACGATCAGGGGCCCTTTCGCCTTGTCCGACTCGATCACGAGCTCGTGCTCGTTCTCGCCGTCGTTCAGCGTGATCGGTAGACTGGCCAACGGGGCGCCGCCGGGATCGAGCAGGGATCGCACGCGGAGTTCAGCACGCTCGCCCTCGTAACCGCGCGAGCGCACGACGACGCGAACGGGTACTCGCATGCCGGAACGGGCTTCGCGAGGGACGATCAGATCCTGGATCGCGACGTCCCCCACGCTTCGAGGGTTGCCGAGCGCAACGACGTGGACCGGCAATCCGAGCCGCTTGTAACCTGCGGCGACCTGGGCGTATCCCCCGGTCTCGGTGGCCCGCCCGTCCGAAAACACGACCACGCCTTTGGCCTGTTCTTCGCCGAGGCGACCGGGGAGATCCTCCAGCGCGGAGCGGAGTCGCGACTCGTTGCCCGTGGCATTCAACTTCCACGCGTGGCTCTTCGCGAACAGGTCCTCGCCGAAGCCAAACACGTCGATGTTCGGCCGCTCGCCCGGCCCAATCTGCGACTCGGCCTGCTGGATCATCTGCCGCGCGCGTTCGAGGCGGCTCAAGGGCCGCTCGAGTGCCATGCTGCGCGAGCAGTCGACAAGGTACGCCACGCGCGGCGCCTTCGGCGGCAAGCGAGTCTCGGTGACCTCCACCGGGTCGAGCAGGATTGCGACCAGGACCGCCAGGATCACCGCACGCAGGACGAACAGGAATGGGCTTCGGGCGGCCGGAGTCGTCGCGAACCAGCGAGCCACAAGCAAGAGCGCCACGAGCCCGATGCCGAGCGCCGTGTAAAAACCGGATGAGTGGGTGGGGGACCATTGCATGCGGAGTCAGTCGCCTCGATCGCAGGAGTCCGAAGGATTTGGAGTGCGGTAGCTCATTTCCGCGCACCAAGGAGCCCTGGAGGGTTCAATCGTTAGCGCAGATCTTCGGAGAGCGTCTTGTAATAGTCCTCAACGAGTGCCTTGTACTGTGGCGGGACGGCCTCGTCCTTATCGAGAAGGACTTCCTTGAGCACGATTTCCTGGATCTTGGCCTGGAGCGCGGTGATCACGTGACTGACGCCCTCGGTGTACTCACCGGGCGGGATGAGCGTCGGCCGGTTATCAGTGTTGCCCTCCTTGATTCGGTTGAAATTACCCCAGCCGCCGCCGCTGCGCATCTGGCTTTCGGCAAGCTTCTCCGCGGCCTTGGCGAGCGAGCCTGACGACTCGCCTTCGCGTGCCTGGAGCTTGCGGAGTGTTTCAAGCAAGTCGCTCACAGCCTTCTCGGCTTCGGCTTTTTCGCCTTCGTTATGGGCCGACTTGAGGGCCCCCTGGGTCTTCGAGGCCTGTTTCTCGGCAGCGAGAAGCTGGTCGAGCTGCGGCTGGACAAAGGCGCGGCGGGCATCGTCCAGATCCTGGGCCAGAGCCGCGAGACGACCGGCCGCTTCGTTGGCCCCTTCGGCCGCTTTCCCCCGATCGCCCGCCTTCAAGGTCTGCGCCGTCGACTCCATGCCCTCGGCGATCTCGTCCGGCGAGTTGGACTGGGTCGCCTTGCGAAGGGCCTGGCTCAGCTCCCGACTTTCCTCGGCCGCGTCGCCCGGGAGGTGCTTGAGCACGTCGGCGAGGGTCCTGGCATCCTCCACAAGCGAGTCCTGCTTAAGGACGGGACTGTCCGCACCAGACGGCTTCGAGCCATTGGTGAGTTGGTCACTGAGGTCCTTTTCCTCGCTCGCCGTTTGCTTGGCGAGGTTGCGTGCCTGTGCGAGACGTGCACCGAGCTCCTTCGCCTTGAGTCCGGCGACGTGGTCCGCGAGCCGTTCGAGCTGGTCGGCCGCGTCGGACGCACGCTGTCCCGCCTGCTCCTTCTGGCCCGATTTCAGGGCCTGGGCGCTCTCCTTCGCGTTGCCGGTCGCCTGGTCCATGCGATCCTTGGCGAGGTCACTTAATGCGGGGTCCGCCCGCATCGACTTCTGAAGTTTCTCAGCCTGTTGCGCCACGGCGTCCTGGCGTTCGGACAGTTTCGACGAAGACTGCGAGCTTTGGGGCGACGACGACCCCGGATTGGAGCAGCCCTGGCTCACCTGGCGCTCTTCCTGGGCCAGTTTCTTGAGCTCCTG
>DAIDJG010000068.1 GCA_027451445.1 Singulisphaera sp. | reverse complement strand
GTGCCGTTCGCGTCGATCTCCTCAGCCGTCATGAGCCGTCGGAGCTCGGTTTTCCCACTGGGATCGCCGATCATGGTGGTTCCTCCCCCAATGATCGCAATCGGCCGATGTCCTGCCTGTTGGAGGTGGGCCATCGCCATGATGGGCATGAGACTGCCGGCGTGGAGACTGTCCGCCGTCGGGTCGAACCCGATGTAGAAGGTCACGCGCTCCTTGCCAAGCAATGGCTTGAGCGCAGTTTCGTCTGTGACCTGTTTGACGAATCCGCGTTCAACCAGGATATCAAAAGCATTCGGACGGTCAGTCGCCACGATTCCCATCAGCCGGTCACCACAACTCTTGAGTTTTCGAAGAATCCAACCCTTTTCCCACGATTGGGACATTATAGCGGCGTGGCTGCAGGCCAACCAGTTCGCGGACGGTACTCGGACGCGAGGGCATGCCCCAAATCACGTTCGTTCGTATTGACAAGAAGTCGGCGAGCGGTACACTACTTGCTTCGGCGTTGTCCGGACCGGTTGCATCGTGCGCGATGCTTCGAACCGGCCCGGTTCTTTTTTTGGGTGAAGTGATAGGGACGCCGGCACGCCATCCCGCGACAGGACTACTCCGGCCTTGTCCCTGATCCCAGGGGCCGGGCTGAAGGGAACGATTTGACTCATGCCCACAATTAACCAGCTCGTTCGGAAACCGCGCCGACCGGTGGTCTACAAGACCAAGTCGCCGGTGCTCGAGAAGTGCCCGTTCAAGCGCGGGGTCTGCCTCCAGGTCAAGACGATGACGCCCAAGAAACCGAACTCCGCACTCCGGAAGGTGGCGCGTGTCCGGCTCTCGAACGGCAAGGAGATCACGGCCTACATCGGTGGCGAAGGGCACAACCTGCAGGAACACTCGATCGTCCTCGTACGTGGCGGCCGCGTCCGCGACTTGCCGGGCGTTCGCTATCACATCGTCCGAGGCGTGCTCGACAGCCTGGGCGTCGCGGATCGCAAGCAGGCCCGCTCCAAGTACGGGGCCAAGGCCAAGAGCGCTGCGCCGGCCAAGGGCGCACCCAAGAAGAAGTAAAACGATCGTCGTTGCCGTATTTGATTAAGGGTCCCTTACGAAACAAGGTTCTGGCTTCCGCCACGGTGGGTGCGTCCCATGACGGTCACTCACCCGGAGCGGCGAACCTTCCAGGACGAGACGAACGCGCATGGCCCGCAAGTTCACCGCCAGCAAGTCCCAGCTTCGCCCCGATCCCCGTTTCGGTTCGAAACTGGCGAGCAAGTTCATGAATTGCCTGATGCACGACGGCAAGAAGAGCGTTGCGCAAAAGGTCTTCTACGACGCGATGGGGCTCATCGAAAAACGCTTGCCGAACGAGAACCCCATCGAGGTATTCACCCGGGCGGTCGAGAACGTCAAGCCGATCATTGAGGTGCGCTCGAAGCGCGTCGGTGGTGCCACGTATCAGGTGCCGATGCAGGTCAACAAGACCCGCCAGCAGACGCTTTCGATCCGCTGGATCCTGATGGCCGCCCGCGAAAAGAAAGGGCGCCCGATGGCGATCAAGCTCGCTGACGAGTTGCTGGCGGCGTACAACCGCGAAGGTGCCGCCATCACCCGTCGCGAAAACGTGCACCGCATGGCCGACGCGAACAAGGCATTTGCCCACTTCGCGTGGTGAGCACGCCTCAAAGCCCGCGATGAGACACACGGAGCGGCGGTCCGCTGGGAACGACGGACACCGCTCCGTCTTAGAACCTGTCCCACAGTCTCGGACGCGTGGAAATGGAACGGTGCATGTCCTCATTTTCCACGCCCGCTCCGCCAGAGCCAGAAAAGGGGGACAGGCACCTCGAAGACTCGGAGCCAGTCCCCCTTTTCAGGCTCCGCTCCACTTCCGGGACAGACTCATAGCTTCGCGTGAGTCTCAACGCCAAGTCGGGTAGGATTCGCCGACGATGCCTCCACCGCCGCTGAATCTGCTCTGGGTCGAGCCTCATTTCCCGGGCCGCCTGGGCGCGGTGGCCGACTGGTTCGTGCGCCGACGGGGGTATCGGTGCTGGTTCTACTGCCACACCGCGGACCCGCCCGAATTCTGGCCTCCTTCGATGGCGAAGGGCCTGAACGTCTCGGTGTTCAACGTCGGCGGCGTCGCACGAGAGCCGTCCGCGCCATGGCATCGGTTGCTCGAGCGCAGCCTGTGTTATTCGTACGGCTGCTGGGAAGTTCTCGAGGTCAACCGGCCGAAGCCGATCGATCTGATCATCGGCCGGTCAACCGGACTGGGGTCGTCGCTGTTTGCTCCGGTGTATCGCCCGGGAGCGCCCGTCGTCAACTTCTTTGACTACTACAATCAACCGCGGGAATTCGATCTGGCCGATGAAGCGGGCCCGCACACCCCCGCAGCCTACTTCCACTGGAGGCGCTCGGCCAGCGCGATCGAACTGCTCGACCTCGAAAACTGCGATCTCCCCTGGACGCCCACCACGTGGCAACGCGACCTTTTTCCGGCCGAATACCGCGCTGACTTTGAGGTGCTCCACGACGGCGTCGACACCCGCCTCTTCGCGCCCCGCCCACGCAGTGGCCCCCGGATGATTCAAGGGCGCCCCATCCCGGAAGGAGCGCGGGTTGTCACGTTCGTAGCCCAGACGCTCGAACGTCTCCGGGGCTTTGACCGATTTTGGAGCCTGGCGAACACGCTCCTCCGCGCCCGCTCGGACGTCCTGTGCGTGGTCGTAGGCGAATCGGTCGTCCGGCGCGGACTCGATATCGATTTCCATCAGAAGGACTATCCGGCACTCCTCCGGGCCCAGGATCCGATCTACGACACCGACCGCTTCTGGATGCTCGGCAACAAGCCCCGCATGGCGGTCGCCGAAGTGCTTGCGGCGAGCGACCTTCACATCGCCCCCAGCCGTGTGTATCCCGTCGCGCGCTCCGTCCTTGAAGCCATGTCCTGCGGCTCCGTCGTCCTTGCCTCTGATTCCGCCCCGTGCCGGGAGGTCATCACGCACGAGGTCAATGGCCTGCTGCTCGATCCCAACGACGCGGGGGCCTGGAGCCTGCAAGCGCTGCGAGTGCTGGATGAGCCCGAGGCGTTTCGTCCCCTCGGTGACGCCGCGGCGGATCTGATCCGGGAGCGGTACGACCAGGACGTCACGCTTCCTCGCCTGGCGGAGCTTTTTGATCGGTTGGTGGAACGGGAATATCGTGTCTCCCGTCGCGAGCGAGAGACGGTAGAATAACGGAGGAGACTGTCACCTCCGCGTGAGCACGCGGAACCCGGAGATTCGTCCGAGTGGAAGGAGGCCTTCATGTCCAAGAAGAGCACCCGTCCCAAAAAGACCGACGCTGCAACGGTGGAACAGGAACCCGATATCCTGCCGCTCAGCCTAGCGGGAAAATGGGTGGCATGGACCAACGATGGTATGCACATTGTGGGTTCCGGTGACACGATCGAGGAAGCAGAACGGAACGCCGCGAAAAACGGTGAGGCCGAACCCATGCTTGAATTCCATTCGTTCCGTTATCGGCAATGATTTTCAAGTTTCGTCGCGAGGAAATCCAGCCGACGCTGGATTATCCATCCGGGTTTATCTATCGGCCTAAGGTTCCGCTCTGGATCGGAGCGGAGGTGTCGGGCCCGAGGAGGCCGTATCTCGGCCTCCTGGACACGGGAGCTGATGACACCAAGATGTCGTTGTCGGTCGCTCGGCGGCTCGGGATTAAAGTAGACAAGTCGGTTCCTGTCGTGTTTCGCGGCTTAGGCGGCGACGCCATCGGCTATTTTGGATCCGTTGTCTTTGAGCTTCGCCAATCTCCGAAATCCTGGGTGTGGACCGCCCGTGTCGCGTTTATTCGCGATTCGGAAAGTGACTCCGAAGAGGAGCAGGCGAGAGTCACGCTCGGCCATACTGGCTTCTTCCGATATTTTCACGTGGGGTTCGACTTTCAGCGCGGTCGCGCTCAGATTAGGCCGAACCGACTGTTCGTCGGTCTGCCTCGGTGAGCGCGACCTTCCGGTCCACCGATAAATCTCCCAAATGCACATTCTCTTCATTCACGACGCCTTTCCCGCGCAGTTCGGCCGGCTCGGTCTGGAGCTAACGGAACGTTATGGCTGGCGCTGCAGCTACTTGATCCAGAGCCTTTCGGCCTGTCCGACGCCGACTCGGGCGATGCTCGAGAAGCTAGAAATCCACCAGGTTCCGCTCTCCCAGGAACACCGGCAAAAAGGGGGAATCCCCTGGCCTCAGATCTATGGGTTGTTCCTGGAGCAGTGCCGCACGGTCTATGATGTCTTACGCACGAAGCCCGAGTTGAAGCCTGACCTGGTCGTTGCGCATGGGGGTCGAGGAGCGCCGACACTCTTTCTGTCGGAGTTGTTCGACTGCCCGATCGTGATCTACTGCGAATATTACTTCGGCCTGAACCGCCGGGACATCTCGTATCGCATCGACCTGCCCCCGGCTGAGCCCGCCCCCTTCTTCCCGCGGAGCATCAACGCCCCGACACTTGCCACACTCGTCGAGGCCGACACAGGTTACTCGGCGACGCACTGGCAGCGTGCCTCGTTCCCGAAGCGTTTTCAGCACAAGATTGAAGTCCACTTCGACGGCATCGACACGACGGAGTACCAGCCCGGCCCCGCCGTTCGCCAGTTCGGCGGTGTGTCGATCCCGGAGGGAACTCGTGTTGTGACGTACGTCGCGCGCGGGTTGGAGTCGGTGCGGGGCTTTGATATCTTCATGAAGGCCGCCGACCGGATTGGTCGTGCCCGGTCGGACGTGCTCTTCATCGTCGTCGGCGGCGAGGAGATTCACTATGGCTGGGATGCGCTGCACACGGGACGGCCGAGCTTCAAGCAGTGGGTGCTGGAGCAGGACAAATACGACCTCTCGCGGTTCCTGTTCCTCGGCACGATCCTTCCCGAGCAACTGGCTCAGATCCTGAGGCTCACCGACCTCCACATCTACCCCTCGGTACCGTTCGTACTGTCGTGGTCGCTCCTCGACGCAATGTGCAGCGGCGCCGTGGTGATTGGGTCGGACGTGCCGCCCGTGCGCGAAGTGATCGAGCCGGGCGTCAACGGACTCGTGACTCCCTTTTTCGATGTCGACCAACTCGCCGACACAGCGTTACGTGTGCTGGGCGACCCGGCCGCCTTCGCTCCTCTGGGAAGGGCCGCCCGGCGAACGATCGAGGAGCGATACAGTCTGGACGTGGCAATCCCGGCGCTCAAGGACTATTTCGAGCGCATCGCCGCGCAGCCGGCTCGCAAGGGGGTCACCGCACCGAATCACCCGGCTTCGCGCCGGTCGGGCTGACCCCCATTTTATGTCGAGACCGCGATATTTCGACGATCCGCGGCGCCGATCACACCAATCCGGCCTCTTCCAGTCTCACCAGCAGCAACGCGTGATCGTTCGCCTTGAGTGCGTCCTTGTTCTCGGCCGCAAACTGCAAGACCTTCTGTTTCTTGTCGGCGGCAGCCTGCTTCCAGACCTTGATCGCCTTCGCCAGCTCCTTGGCTTCTTCCGTCTTGAATTCTTTGATCTTCGTGAACTTGTCGAACGCGGAGATCAGACCATCCAACGCCTTGACGTAGGTCTTGACGATGGATGCGGATTTGAACGCCTTCCAGTCTTTCCGCGCTGCCTGGTATTTCTCGATCGCCGAGCCGACGTTGGCAGCGCCTCCAAGCAACGTCTTGAAGATTGACGTCGTCGGGATCTGCGCGTTTCTCTTCAGTTCGTCCCACTTCGCTTTCGTCATCGTGCTGAGCGCGTCAGCCATCGTCGGCACCTCCTCAATTCCGGAACCAAGGGCCCGGTGACTCACGCGGTCACCGCAAACATGTCATCGTCGGAAACGGCGCCGACGACGATTTTCAAGGGAGAACACTTGGCGGTCAAGGACGTGCCGAGATCTTGAGGCTCGTCGCTCACCATCGCGGCGCACCGCAGATTCCGCCGAAGCCCAATCTTCCTCCCTACACGCCTTGATACTCAGGGGACCGCCGAATGTGACTGACAACCGTTGTTTCATCAGGGCCGATGCGACCGGTGGCGCTGTGTCCGCAAGTACGTTCAAGGCGTCACGAACGTTCGCACAGGCCACCACGGCTGGCATGAGAGCCAACGGAAGCGTCAGACCTGGAGAGACTGTTCTACGTTCTCTCGTCTCTCGATCGACTCCAGACTGACCCGCATCTTGTCGAGCGCCTGAGCGGATGCGCGGGTGTTTTCTTCGAGATGGATCATGAGCCGCAAGAACGCGCCGTAGCCAATGAGTTGCAGACCGGCGAGCGTACTGAAGATCGACCACATCAGAACCACTGTGCCACTCAGCCCGGCGACCCAACGCGTGACGTTCACGCTACCGACGAAATGATCCACGCCTTGGGTTTGGTCCGTTGACGCCCTGCAGAGCACGTAGACGCCGAACACGAAAAGAACGGTGCCGACCGTCAACAGAAACGCCCCTGACCCGATCAAAAGGTCGCCGAGGAACCGGAGGATCTTGTAGCGCTCGCCAGACTCGCGGAACGAGTTGATGTTGGTCATCTTCCGGACTCCCGGTCTGCAAGAGAGGACGGCTCCCCTAGCCGATAGCGCAGCAGCACTTGAAACACGGTCGCCGAGACCGCTGTCCTCATCGTACCTGTGAGAATGTGCGTGTTCCAGTGCGCTGTTTGGAGATGCCGTCGTTGTTAGAATCTGAGCCAAAGGGTTTTCACCCGAACCGCAGATCCCCAGGCGCCAATTTCGGGAGAAGATTCGCGATGGCGACAGTAACTTCTTTCCCGCCGAACACCGATGTGGAACGACTGTACCGCATCTCTGTCGAACTCTACCACCGGATGGGGGATTTGGGTCTGCTCTCGCGGGCGGACAGGGTTGTTCTTCTCGACGGCCTCCTGGTGCGAAAGATGACCAAAAAACCGCGTCACGTCACTGCCGCGCAGCAAGCTATAGAAGTTCTTGGATCGCTCATCCCCACCGGGTGGTACGTGCGCAAAGAAGATCCGGTGACTCTTCGACGCGGGCCTGAAGGGACTGACAGCGAACCCGAGCCGGACATAGCCGTCGTTCGAGGTTCGTTCCGAGACTACGCGGAGAGACATCCAGGGCCGGCTGACATCGCGTTAATCGTGGAAGTCGCCGACAGTTCGGTGGCGGAGGACCGCGCCGGACTCCGGCGTCTCGCGTGGGCTGAGGTACCGTGCGTTTGGATCGTGAATCTCGTCGGTCAATCGGTCGAGGTCTGCACTCGGCCGACGGGACCGGCAGATGATCCTGGTTATGAAGAACGCACGGTTTTCAGCGCTGGAGAGTTGGTCCCTGTCACGATCGGTGGCCAGGTGTGCGGCCACGTCGCGGTCGAAAATCTGCTGGCATGAAACGCACTGGACTCTCCAAGCGAGCGAATTCCCGAGCGCATCGAGCGCGAGGCGCGACTCGCGCTGTGCAATCGTGCGCCCGCCGTTAGAATTCGAGGGAACGACTTCATTCTCGACCACCGCCCTCGCCCGCACTGGATCGCCACTCATGGACAGCGACCCCGCCTCAAGTCCCCTGCAATCGATTCGCAACATCGGCATCATTGCGCACATCGACGCCGGCAAAACGACGACCACCGAACGGATCCTGTACTACACGGGCGAAATCCACCGGATGGGGGATGTCGACAAGGGCAATACGACCACCGACTTCGATCCCGAGGAACGCGAGCGCGGGATCACAATCCGAGCGGCGGCGATCTCGTGCCACTGGAAAGACGCAGCCGGCAAGCCAATCACGATTAACATCATCGACACCCCGGGCCACGTGGATTTCACGGCCGAGGTCGAGCGCTCACTCCGCGTGCTCGACGGCGCGATCGTGATCTTCTCTGCCGTCGAAGGTGTCGAGGCTCAAAGCGAGACCGTCTGGCGACAGGCGACCAAGTACCACGTCCCTCGACTCTGCTTCATCAACAAAATGGACCGCATCGGGGCCGAGTTCGAGCGCGTCTTCAACGAGATCACCGAGCGCCTCGAAAGCCACCCGATCCCGATCCAGATTCCGATTGGCTCCGGCCCCGAAGGGACGATGGGTGAGTTCAAGGGCATCATCGACCTGATCACAATGAAAGCCCTTCACTTCCAGACCGAAACCCTGGGATCGACCTTCACCGAAGACGAGATCCCCGAGGCGTTCCTCGCGGATGCCGAAGTCTGGCGTGAGCGGATGCTCGACGCCCTGAGCGGGTTCGATGAACCCTTCGCCGAGCAGTACATGGCCCACCTCGATGGCGCCGAGCTCGCTCCCAGTGATATCATCGCCGCGCTCCGGCGCGCGACGCTCACGGGCCGTGCGCAGCCCGTGCTCTGCGGCTCCAGTTTCAAGTACGTCGGCGTCCAGCGCCTGCTCGATGCCGTCTCAGCGTTGCTTCCCAGCCCGCTCGACAAGCCACCCGTCGAGGGTCACCACCCTAAGAAAGGCACCGAGCTAACCCGCAAGGCCGATCCCGAGGAACCGTTCAGCGGCCTCGTTTTCAAGATCGCCAACGACCAGCACGGCGACCTCGCCTTCGTCCGGATCTACTCGGGAGTGCTCAAGGCCGGCAGCCGGATGTACAACCCGGGGAAAGACAAAAAGGAGAATTGTTCCCGGCTCTACCACATCCGTGCGGACGATCGCGAAAAGGTCGAAGAGGCATCCGCCGGGGATATCGTCGGAGTCGTCGGTCTGAAGGACTCGGTGACGGGCGACACGCTGTGCGATGCCTCGCACCCGATCTTGCTCGAACGGATCGAGTTTCCCGAGACCGTGATCAGCATGTCGATCGAGCCTGTCAGCTCCGCCGACAAGGGTAAGCTGGCTGACACACTCAACGCGCTGGCACGTGAGGATCCCACGTTCTCGTACAAATTCAACGATGAGACCGGCCAGACCCTGATCTCGGGCATGGGCGAGCTGCACCTCGAGATCATCAAGAACCGGATGATCCGCGACTACAAGCTCAAAGTTCACGTTGGCCGGCCTCGCGTTAGCTACCGAGAGACGATCAAGAACGCCGTGAAACGGATCCAGGGAACGTGCATTCGTCAGACCGGCGGGACTGGTCTGTATGCGAAGGTCACCATCGACCTGGAGCCGGAAACTCAGCCCAAGGGTGCACCGGTGCTGGCATTCGTGAACAAGCTCAAAGGAGGCACGATCCCGTCGGAATTCATCCCGGCCATCGAGGCCGGCCTCCGCGAAGAGGCCAAGTCCGGAGGGCGCACGGGTTACCCGATGGTTGACATGAGAGTGACACTCATCGACGGCGACTCGCACGACGTCGATTCCAACGAATTGGCGTTCCGCTTCGCCGCGTCCGATGCCCTACGAAAAGCGGTCCACGAGGCCGGGTCGGTTCTGCTCGAGCCCATCATGAAGCTGGAGGTCGTGACACCCGATGAATACCTCGGCAACATCACGGCCGACCTCTCCAGCCGCCGTGCCTTGATCGACAAGACGTTCACGCGCGGGAAGCTGATGGTGATCGAGGCCCGCGCCCCCCTGGAAAAGATGTTCGGCTACTCAACGGCCGTCCGCAGCCAGAGCCAGGGGAGAGCCAGCTACAGCATGGAACCTCTCGAATATGCCGCAGCGCCCGACAGCTTGCTCGAGAGCCTGGCGGGCGGCTAAGTTTTTCAGCGCGACGCGGCTTGCGCGAGCGCCTCGGCCCAAAGCCGGTCGTCGTCGCTCAGAGGGAGAGAGAGCGAAGCCTTGTAGTCGATCAATCGTAGATAGCGACCGCGCTCAAAGGCAATCGAGAACAGCTCAGCCAGGTCCAGAGCGAGATCAGAGTCGGGGGCTTTCAACGGAATCGGGATGATTGGCAGCGGCTGTCGAATCGACCAGGCATAGACCTGGTGACTCTCGCGACGATCGGCCTTCGTAATGAAGGCGTAAAAATGGCCTGGCGGCAACGATCCGCGGGTGGGGAGCCGTCGGCCAGAAAGCAACAAGTCCAACTCGACCAGATGGATCGACTGACGCAGAACTTCGACACGCTTTGAACGATAGTCACTAA
This sequence comes from Singulisphaera sp., assembly GCA_027451445.1. Taxonomy (GTDB): domain Bacteria; phylum Planctomycetota; class Planctomycetia; order Isosphaerales; family Isosphaeraceae; genus DAIDJG01. The sequence continues at coordinate 51,372 of DAIDJG010000068.1, read as the reverse complement.
ATCCAGGCTCAACCTTGTTCGCTGGCGAAAGAACTTCCAAGATCGTGATGAGCCTACGGTCAGGCAAAGCCAAAATCTCAACTCGAGTGTCTCGGACCTCTTCCAGATCCAAAGCTTCGACCGTGACGGGTTCGAGGACGACTGCCCCGGTAGTCGAACCGTTCGAGCGAGGTGGCACGCTCTGCGCGATTGCGACGTCGGGTAGCAGCACTCTGCCACTATCCTCCGGCGACTCCACCAGGCGGATCCGCTCGTCGATCTGCGCTACATAAGTCTCCGGGAGCCGGTCATTAAGCACGTCGCAACAGTACGTAATGAGCCGCGAGTGGAAGTCCGGCCAGCGCCCCCGAGCCTCGAGATATGGGTCAACTCCGGGAAATGGGCTCGCCATGGTCCGTCCGCTCCGGAAATGTGACGAGGGGTTCAGAACGGATTATACCTTCTCCAACCCCATGGGCCTATGCGGGGAGCCTCTTGCAGTATGAGCGACCACGAATCGTGCAAAATCCCGATGAAGACTCATTGACTCGCCGCCGCTTCCTCGCTAGATTCTTACTTTCCCGCGTAACAATCGGGTGAAGTTAGGGACAAGACCCCCGCTGCCGCAAATGGGATGCGGTAAGGGGCCCCTTTGAGACTGAAGGGATCATTTTCGTGGCGGGTATCAGCAACGAACGTATACGCATCCGGATGGAGGCGTACGACCACACCATCCTCGACCAGTCGGCGAAGGACATCGTCGACACCGCCAAGCGGACCGAGGCGATCGTCCACGGCCCGATCCCCTTGCCCACTCGTATTGAGCGGTACACGGTGCTCCGGAGCCCTCACATCGACAAGAAGTCGCGTGAGCAATTTGAGATTCGGACGCACAAGCGGCTGATCGACATCGTCCAGCCCACGAACAAAACCATCGACGCCCTCAATAAGCTCAGCTTGCCGGCGGGCGTCGACATCAAGATCAAGGCGTCCCCCGCGGGCGGCTGATCGACAACGCACACTCGCCTTGCGGCGGGACCGGGGCGGCCCCGTACCCCACGGGCGAATTTTCGCTCGTGCCGGATCGTTTGTGCTTCGGAACTCCGAGGCCGGCGACCGGATAAAGCTGACTCAACGCCAGCATCATCGCCGATGCCGGAACCCGGGTCAGTCCCCCAAAGATCGAAAACCTAGGTAGACTCTGTGGATTCCGGGGACTTGCCGTTCCCGGAGCGGCCGCTTTTGGCCTCGCGCCGGAAGCCCTCGACGTTGGAAATCACGACGGAGTAAGCCATGCGCGTCGGACTGCTCGGCCGAAAGGTCGGCATGACCCAGATTTACGAGACCGACGGGACGGTCGTCCCGGTCACCGTCCTGGAATGCGGTCCTTGCACTGTGCTCCAGGTCAGGACCGAGGAACGGGACGGTTATCACGCCTTGCAACTCGGATTCGACGACAAGAAACGAAAGAACGCGACCCAGGCCGAGCGCGGGCATGCCAAGAAGGTCTCCGCCGAACCGAAGCGCTATGTTCGCGAGATCCGACAGGACACTCCGGCGGAAGGCGTCACCGAGGGGCAGACCCTGACGGTCGAGGTCTTCAACGAGATCAAGACCGTGGACGTGATCGGCACCAGCAAGGGGCGCGGCTATTCGGGTGTCGTCAAGCGTCACGGCTTCAAGGGGCTGCGAGCCTCGCACGGTGTCAAGCGAATGCACCGGCACCCCGGCTCTTCAGGCCCCAGCGCTGATCCGGCCCACACCCGTAAGGGTATTCAGAAGCCGGGTCGTTTCGGGTTCGCTCGGGTGACCGTCAAAAACCTCAAGGTCGTACGCGTCGACGCGACCAACAACCTGCTCCTGGTCCGAGGCGCGGTGCCGGGCCCGAACGGCGGTTACCTGACGATTCGACAAACAAACAAGGTTTAACGTCAACAGTTCGCCGCCAAGGAATCAACGAACGAGGCTGAAGACCGAACGTCGAAACGGACCTTCGCGACTTCATTCCTGGGTGGCTCATTTTGGGTATTTTGCCATGTTGACCGTACCGGTGTACAACCCGCTCGGTGAAAAGGTCGGCGAGGAGTCGATCGACCCAGCCGATTTCGGCGGGGAGATCAATAAGCAACTCCTCCACGACGTCGTCGTCATGCACCTGGCGGCGCGCCGGGTCGGCACCGTCAATACCAGAGGCCGGGCCGACGTTGCGGGTTCGGGGAAGAAGCTGTTCCGCCAGAAAGGAACAGGCAACGCCCGCGCCGGGGCCAAACGGACCAACAAGCGCAAGGGCGGTGGCGTCGCATTCGCCCGCCGCAATCGTGACTACCGCTACACGATGCCCAAGAAGGCCGTGCGAGCCGCGGTCCGCATGGCGCTGCTGTCCAAGTTCCAGGACAATCAGGCCATCGTGCTCGACGGCCTGGACCTGAAGGAGCCCAAGACCAAGCAGGTCGTCAAGGTGCTCCAAACGCTCCGCCGCCCGGACCTGACTGAGGACGAGGCGACAGAAACCGTCGGCGAAACGAAGGCCAAGGCGCGTGCGAGGACGCTCGACGATCGCACCATCCTCATTGGTCTGCCGGCCCATGACCCGGTCTTCCACCGTTCGGCCCGGAACATCGACGGCGTTCAGGTGGCACCGGTGTCCGACTTCAACACGTACGACATTCTCAAGCAGCGTTACCTGCTGCTGACCCGCGAGGCCCTCAACGCGCTGAAGCAACAGGTCAAGGACAAACCGACCCGTCGCCCGGCCGTCTCGGAGAGCTAAGATCATGGTGACACTCCGCCGACCACCGCAGGCCACCCGTAAAGGCCCCGCTCTGGAGCCCTATCAGGTTGTGCTCCGCCCACTCATCACCGAGAAGGCGACGCACGTCTCTGAACGGCACAATGCCTACACGTTCGAGGTCAGCACACTCGCGACCAAGACCGAGATCAAGAACGCGATCGAGACGCTGTTCAACGTCAAAGTGGCTGACGTTCGCATCCAGAACCGGCGTGGCAAGCTGCGCCGGCACCGCCTCAAGTCGGGCCGGATGCGGAACTGGAAAAAGGCGATCGTCGCCCTGCACGAAGAATACCGGATCGATTTCTATTGAGATGCTTTCCGCCGCGGCAAGGCCGGGCCTTCGACTGGGACTCTTCCGCCGTAACGGGCGGCTGAAAAGGATAAGACCATGGGTATCCGATACTACAAACCGACCAGCCCCGGACGGCGCTTTGCGTCGGTCAGCGATTTCGCTGAACTGACCGACAAGAACAAGAAGCCCGAGAAGAGCCTGACCGCCCCGCTCAAGAAAAAGGGAGGGCGGAATCATCACGGCTTCATCACGTGCCGGCACCGCGGCGGCGGGCACAAGCGGATGTACCGGATCATCGACTTCCGGCGCAACGATCACGACGGCCAGGTCGCACAGGTCACGCACATCGAGTACGATCCGAACCGCTCGGCACGTATCGCCCTGATCGTCTACCCTGACGGTGCGAAGCGCTACATCATTGCCCCCGAGGGACTCAAAGCGGGCATGTCCGTCGGCAGCGGCCCGAACGCTGAGCCCAAGGTCGGAAACTGCCTGCCGCTGGCGAAGATCCCCACCGGCTTGCAGATCCACAACATCGAAATGCAGCCCGGCGGCGGTGCCAAGCTCTGCCGATCAGCCGGCGTCGGAGCGACCCTCACCGCCCGCGAAGGCGACTGGGCTCAGATCACGCTCCCTTCGGGCGAAGTGCGGCGTATTCCCGCGACCTGCCGTGCAACCATCGGCATGGTCGGCAACGCCGATCACATGAATATCCGCCTGGGCAAAGCCGGCCGCAAACGCTGGCTGGGCCGCCGGCCGCACGTCCGAGGCTCATGCATGAATCCCGTCGACCACCCGATGGGCGGTGGCGAAGGGCGGTCCAAGGGACATACGCCCCAATCGCCGACCGGCGTGCTGGCCAAGGGTGGTAAGACACGGGCGCGACGCAAGCCGTCAAACAAGGCGATCATTCGCCGTCGCACGAGCGTCCGCTATGGCCAGTTGAAGATCTGACGACTCTAATATTTCGCTGAGACAGACAAAGACGATTCACCTGTTCAACCGATTGAAACGGGAAGAGATCCGATGGGACGTTCGCTGAAAAAAGGCCCTTACGTCGTCGAGCGCTTGCTCGAAAAGGTGTATCGCGCCGACCAGACCGGCAACCGCGACCCGATCAAGACGTGGGCACGCGCCTGCACGATCGTGCCCGAGTTCATCGGCAAGAACTTTGCAATCCACAACGGGCGGAACTTCATCAAGCTCTACGTGACCGAGGATATGGTCGGACACAAGCTCGGCGAGTTCGCGCCGACCCGCACCTTCCGCGGACACGGTGGCAAGGGTGGCAAGTCGCCAGCCAAGAAGTAACGTCTGCTTGGGTACCTTGGGAATCCTTCTTCTTGCGGTGCGTGACTCGCACCGTTGACTTGTTGGTGTGAGAACGCGGTTATGAACCCTACATCCGACTACACCGCGCAGCACCGCTTCGCCCGGACCTCGGTGCTCAAGCTGCGGCCGATCCTCAATCTGGTGCGCGGCAAGTACGCCGACGACGCCCTCGACATTCTCAAGTACATGCCCCAGCGCGGGGCGAGGATGATCGAAAAGGTGCTCAAGAGCGCCATGGCCAACGCGGAGGACCGCGGCATGCGGAACGTCGGCGACCTGCTGATCGTCGACGCTCGAGGCGATGGCGGCCCGATGTTCAAGCGGCTGATGCCCCGCGCCCGAGGCATGGCCTATCTCATTCGCCGGCGCAGTGCACACATTACGATCGGCCTTGCTGATTTGACCAAACTTGCCGAGGCCCAGTCGGGCCAGGCTTCTTAACCCCAAAGGACGCCGAACCATGGGCCAAAAGGTGCGACCGACGGGGTTCCGCGTCGGTATCATGGAGGACTGGCGTAGCCGCTGGTATGCCTCCAAGCACGAGTTCAAAGACCTGCTGGTCGAAGACTTCAAGATCCGCAAGTTCGTCAAGCAGAAGTACAGCTATGCCGGCATCCCCAAGGTCGAGATCGAGCGGACCCGCGACGAAGTGAAGGTCATCCTTTTCACTGCTCGGCCGGGCATCATCATCGGACGCAAGGGCGCCGAGGTCGAGAAGCTTCAGGAAGAGCTGCAAACGCTGACCGGGCGGCGGATCAACATCAAGATCGAAGAGGTCACCCGTCCCGAGATCGACGCGCAGCTCATCAGCGAGGACATCGCCGAACAACTCCAGAAACGCTCGAGCTTCCGCCGCACGATCAAGCGGGCGCTCGAGCAGACGATGGACGGCGGCGCCAAGGGGGTGAAGATCCTCCTCTCCGGCCGCCTGGGCGGTTCGGAAATGTCCCGCACCGAAGGGGCCAACATGGGCTCCATCCCGCTCAGTACGCTCCGCGCCAAGATCGACTACGGCTTCTCCGAAGCCAAAACGGCGCAGGGGCACATCGGAATCAAGGTTTGGGTCAACCAAGGCGACTACCATTTACTGAAGGCGGAGGGCGGCACCGATGGCCATGATGCCCAAGCGAGTCAAGTACCGAAAAAGCCAAAAAGGCCGCGTAAAAGGTAACGCCACCCGCGGCAATTACGTCGCGTTCGGTGAGTTCGGCCTTCAGGCTCTCGAACCGGGACGCATCAGCGCCCAGACCATCGAAGCCGGTCGCGTCGTGGCCAGTCAGACCGTCAAGGGGGGTGGGAAGCTCTACATCCGAATCTTCCCGCACAAGAGCGTGACCTCTATCCCGGCCGAGACCCGAATGGGTAAGGGCAAGGGCGAAATCGAATACTGGGCCGCGGTCGTCAAGCCGGGGACCGTGCTGTTCGAGATCGCCGGCGTGAGTGAAGAAGCGGCCCGCGCCGCACTGGCTCGCGTCGCGCACAAGCTGCCTGTCCATTGCCGTTTCGTGACCCGCCGGCCCACCATCTGATACCAGTGTCTTTCGAGAGTTGAACCAGGGGAGGTGGGCCATGTCCAAGGCCGCCGAGCTTCGCGACCAGAACGACGAGCAGCTCGACCTGCTCCTGAAAGAAACCCAGCAGCACTTGTTCCGTCTGCGCCTCCAGAGCGAGACCGAACGACTCGAGGCGCCCAGCGAAATCATCAAAGCGCGTCGCGAGGTGGCACGGATCAAGACGATCCTGCGGCTCCGCGAGATCGAACGCCAAAAGCCGGCCGCCTCGGTCGCGGCAAAATCCTGAACCACCTTTTACGACCCGGTAATACGCGATGAGCCAACCGACGCCTTCCGCAAAACCCGCTCGCACCCCGCGCAAGACCGAGATCGGGGTCGTCAAGTCCGACAAGATGGACAAAACCCGGCGCGTTGAAATCGAAAAGCTTGTCCCGCACCCCAAGTACGGGAAGCTGATGAAACACCGCACCGTGTGCCACGCCCACGATGAGACCAACCAGTCGCACGTTGGCGACACCGTCGAGATCATGGAAACCCGCCCGCTCTCCAAGCTGAAGCGGTGGCGGATCGTCCGCATCGTTCGCCCAGGCGCCCAGCAGGCCCTGGCCGGCGAAGGTGAAGCGCCGAAAGGCTAAAGGCTCGCGTCGTTGTTCCGTTTTGTAGGGTGCGTACAGCGCACCGGTTCGTAGGCAGGCTTCGGTGCGGAATTCGCACCCTACAATCACAGGTGTCTCATGATTCAGATGCAAACGCGACTGGACGTCGCCGACAACACCGGGGCCAAGGAGGTGATGTGCTTCAAGGTCATCGGTGGTAGTGCCTCGCGCTACAAGCGGCGGACCGCCGGCCTGGGCGACATCATCATTGCCAGCGTCAAGAAAGCATCCCCCGGCGGCGACGTGAAGGCGGGCGATGTGGTCCGCTGCGTCGTGGTGCGCGTGCGGAACTCGACGCGCCGAACTGACGGCTCTTACGTCAAGTTCGACCGCAACGCCGTCGTCCTCATTGACAACGAAAAGAACCCCCGTGGCACGCGCATCTTCGGCGCGATCGCCCGCGAGCTGCGCGACCGCCAGTTCATGAAGATCATCAGCCTGGCCGCGGAAGTGGTCTGAGGGAACGATCCCGACCCGAGCCCGAGAGCCTTGAGCGAAGCGAGCCGATTATGCACATTCGTAAAGATGACCAAGTTGAAGTGATGACGGGCGACGACAAGGGGAGCCCCGGCGCCCGTAAGATCGCCAAGGTGCTGCGCGTCCTTCCCGACAAGAACAAGATCGTTGTCGAAGGCGTCAACCGCGTGTACAAGCACGTCAAGCCGAGCGCCAAGAACCAGCAGGGGGGCCGGCTTTCGAAAGAGATGCCGATCGACGCCTCGAACGTCATGCTCTACTGCCCGAGCTGCAAGCGAGGCGTGCGCGTCGGCCACCGCTTTCTCGACTCCGGCCAGAAACAACGGTACTGCAAGGCTTGCTCGGCCGGGCTGGGTGAAGTCGGCCCCGCGAAGTCGGCCCGTGCCGTGAAGAAGACCTCCAAACCCTGATCACGCCACGACGTGACCGAAGCCAACGCGCAAGAGGACGATAGGTATGGCCCGCCTGCACGACCAGTATAACGAGAGCATCGCGCCCGCCCTGGCGACGAAGTTCAACCTCAAAAACAAGATGGCGACCCCCAAGTTGGAGAAGATCGTCATCAACATGGGTGTCGGCAAGGCCACCCAGGACAAGGCCGTTCTCGAGGTCGCTGCCGAAAGCCTGGCCCGCATCAGCGGCCAGAAGCCGCTCATCACCAAGGCGAAGACTTCGGTGTCCGGCTTCCGGCTCCGCGAAGGCAACGAAATCGGCTGCAAGGTCACGCTCCGCGGCAAGCGGATGTACGAGTTCCTCGACCGTCTGATCTCGATCGCCCTCCCTCGTATTCGCGACTTCCGGGGCGTCAACCCGAACAGCTTCGACGGTCACGGAAACTACACGCTGGGCCTCGCCGAGCAGGTTGTTTTCCCCGAGATCGATGCCGACAAGCTCCACCACACGCAGGGAATGGACATCACGATTGTGACCTCGAGCTCGAGCGACGACCAGGCGCGCGAGTTGTTGCGGTCGTTCGGTGTCCCGTTCCGGCAGCCTCAGGCCAAAGGGGCCGGGCCGCAGAAATAAATCATAGTCTTTTCGCAGTCCCTTGTACGGGTGAGTTGATCTTATGTCGACCAAGGCCCAGATGATCAAGTCGGAGACGCCCCGCAAGTTCGCGGTCCGCCACCGGAACCGCTGCAAGCTTTGCGGACGTCCTCGCGCTGTCTACCGCAAGTTCGGCATCTGCCGGATCTGCTTCCGGAGCCTGGCCAGCCGTGGCCTGATTCCGGGTGTGAAGAAGTCCAGTTGGTAAGCTCCTCATTGAGATTGTGCCTGTGCCTCCCCGCCGCGCCGACGCCGACGCCCCGCCGATTGTCTCGCCGGGCAAGTGCGTTACCCGCGGTGGTTGACGGGACCCGCTTCTGCCATGATGACCGACCCCATTGCTGATATGCTCACCCGGATTCGAAACGCGGTCCGGATCGAGCGACCGATCGTCGAGATGCCCCTCTCCAAGCTGCGCAAGGGTGTCGCGCAGGTGTTGAAGGACGAAGGGTTCATCTGGGATTACCAGGAGCTGGATACGCTCCCCGCGCGGACGCTCCGGCTCGAAATGAAGTATGGCCCCAACGGCGAGCGCTTGATCACCCGGATCGTCCGCGTGAGCAAGCCCGGTTGCCGGGTCTACAGCGGCTACAAAGACTTGAAGCCGGTGCTGGGTGGGATGGGGATCCAGATTCTCAGCACACCCAAAGGGGTCCTGAGCGACCGCCGCGCCCGCGCCGAGAAGGTGGGCGGCGAGATCCTGGCCCTGGTGGAGTGACCCCGGTAATTTGAACCCACATCCCCCGGCAGTGCCGTCCGCGGCAGGTGAGTGTACGCTCTCGCCCTCGCGATGGCTCGATCCGATTGAGAGGATAAGTGCATCATGTCCCGTATCGGCCGCAAACCGGTCCCCGTGCCGGCTAACGTGAAGATTTCTGTTGCTGACTCCACGATCGCGGTGGAAGGTCCGAAGGGAAAGCTCTCCTGGACCTACAAGCCCGCGATGACCGTCCGCTTCGACGAAGCGAAGCGGGAACTCTTGATCGAGCGCCCGGACGATGAGCGAACGAACCGTGAGCTGCACGGTTTGACCCGTAGCTTGATCGCCAACATGGTCCAAGGGGTCGCGCAGGGCTATACCAAGAAGCTGGAGATCGTGGGCGTCGGCTATCAAGCCCAGCTCAAGAAGGCCAACACCGTGGCGCTCCAGGTCGGCTACGCGAACCAGGTTGTGCTCGAAGCGCCCCCCGGTGTCAGCGTCACTGTCCCCGATGCGACGCACATTACGATCACTGGTGCGGACAAGCAGGCCGTCGGCCAGTTCGCGGCCGTGGTCCGCAAGACGCGTCCTCCCGAGCCGTACAAAGGCAAGGGGATTCGCTACGAGGGTGAGACGGTTCGCCGGAAGGCTGGTAAGGCGTTCGGCTCGAAGTAACGCACAGGCCGCGCGCCGGCCTTTCCATACACCTGTTATCGGGCTGGGCGTCCGGTCGGCATCGGCCGCCCCTTAAACCCCACGAAGATTGAAGGACCTTCCGGTGAATCGCACAATCGTTCAAGTCCGCCGCCTACGCCGTCAGCGACACGTTCGCAAGCGGCTCTTCGGAACGGCCGAACGGCCGCGCCTGGCCGTCTTCCGGAGCTCCAAGCACATTTACGCCCAGGTCATCAACGACGAGACCGCCACGACTCTGGCATCCGCCAGCACGATGGACTCCGAAATCAAGGGTCAGCACCCCTACGGTGGCAACAAGGCCGCGGCCGAGACCGTCGGACGGATTGTCGCGGAGCGTGCCAAGAAGGCCGGCATTGACAAGATTTGCTTCGACCGCCGAAGCTACAAATATCATGGCCGGGTCCAGGCCCTGGCTGACGCCGCCCGCAAGGCGGGTTTGCAATTCTAAAAGGAGCCCGCCATGTCAAGCGATACCAGAGATCGTGGAGAATGGTCCGAAAGCGTCGTGGCCATTCGTCGTTGCGCCGCGGTCGTCAAAGGCGGCCGCCGCTTCAGCTTCAACGCCCTCGTGGTCGTGGGAAACGGCCGAGGACAGGTGGCGTGGGGCTACGGCAAGGCGAATGAAGTGCCGCCGGCTGTCGAAAAAGGCGTGAAGGACGCGCACAAGCAAATGCAGCGCGTTAACCTCAACGGGGGCACCGTCCCTCACAAGGTGATCGGCCGCTTCGGCGCAGCACGCGTCGTGATGCTGCCGGCCAGCCCCGGTACGGGCGTGATCGCCGGAGGCGCTGTGCGAGCCGTCGTCCAGGCGGCAGGCGTCACCGACATCCTGACCAAGAGCTACGGTTCGACCAACAAACTCAACCTCGTCAAGGCCGCCATCAACGCCTTGACCCAACTCCGCACCAAGGACGAGGTGGCTCGTCTGCGGGGAGTGAGCCTCTAATGCAACTCCACGACATTCACGTTGGCATCCATAAGAACAAGAAACGCAAGCGCGTCGGCCGAGGTCCCGGCTCGGGACACGGCAAGACGTCGAGCAAAGGGCACAAGGGCCACTCGTCGCGCCAAGGGTTCAAGCACGCCCCGTTGTTCGAGGGCGGTCAGACCCGGCTTGCCCGCCGCGTTCCGAAGCGAGGGTTCTTCAACGGCGCGTTCAAGAAGGACCTCGCCATTGTCAACCTGTCGTCGCTCGAAGCCTGCTTCGAGGCCGGCGCGGTCATCGACGAGGCCGCCCTTCGTGCCCGAGGGTTGGTGAAGGGGCGCCATGACGACGGCATCAAGATTCTGGGTGACGGTACCGTCACGAAGGCCCTGACCGTGCACGCGACCAAGTTCAGCGGCTCTGCCGCCGAGAAGCTCGCGGCCGCTGGTGGAAAGGCCGTTGTCGTCGCCTGAATCACATTAAGATAATCCGGGTTCCCGCCCACTGTGATTCTGTGGAGAGGACCCGGATTGGGTGCTCGCTTCGCCTAAAACCATTAAGATAGTCGCTTTCCGCGAGCCGAGGTCCAGAAGCCGTCCCATGTTCTGTGGAAAAGCCCACCCCTCCCTGGGCCGATCCGTCAGGCTGCGTTGCCAATCCCCGGGGGCGGAGCCCCCACCATTCGCCCGTTCCCGACCGCGCGAGGAGATGTTCCACCGTGGGCAAGCTCTACACGATCCTGTTCAAGGTCCCCGACCTGCAGCGCAAGATCCTCATGACGGCCATGTTCCTGGCCATCTACCGGGTCGGCTTCTACATCCCGCTGCCGATCGTCAACCAGGACCAGCTCGCCAACTGGCAAGAGATGCAGCAGAAGAGCGCTGCGGGAAAGGTCTTCGGCACGGTCGCCATGTTCGGTGGCACCTCGATCGGCATGAGCACGATTTTCGGCCTCGGCATCATGCCCTACATCTCCGCCTCGATCATCTTCCAGCTCCTCGGGAGCGTCGTCCCATCGCTCGAAGCGATGATGAAGGAGGGTGAGAGCGGGCGCAAGAAGATCAACGAGTATACGCGCTACGCGACAGTTGTATTATGCGCGGTCCAGAGCGCGTTCTGGGTACAGTATATGATGAGTCCCCAGATGAACGTGGTGCTCGAACAGCATCGAGGGTTCTGGCCTGGACTCGTGTGTGTGTCCGTCATGACGGCGGGGACGATCTTCCTGATGTGGATTGGCGAGCAGATTGACGAGTACGGTATTGGCAACGGGATCAGCCTTCTGATCATGGCGGGCATTTTGGCGCGGATGCCGGTGGCGCTCCGGGACCTCTGGAACAACGCATCGCCGTCGATTAGTGCCGAACAGGGCAAGATCGGGATCATCCAGATCATCCTCTTGATCGGGATGTTCGTCGCGGTCGTCGTGGGTGTGATCGCGATCACGGAAAGCCAGCGCCGGATTCCAACGCAGTCCGCGAAGCACGTCCGAGGCCGGCGGGTCTTCGGTGGCACCCGTCAGTATCTGCCGCTGAAGGTGAATCAAGCGGGCGTGATGCCGATCATCTTCGCGTCGAGCTTGCTCATCTTCCCGTCGTTCATCCTCAAAGGCCTGGAACGCGCGACGGCGAGCTGGCAGTCAGACCAGTGGACGCTGGCGTCGGCGTTCGCCTCCTTCATTCGCGAGTCGGCGGACTCGTTCCAGAAGCAAAGCTACGTCTACACGGTGTTCTACATCGTCCTGATCTACTTCTTCTGTTACTTCTGGACCGCCATCACCTTCAACCCGAAGGACATGGCCGAGAACCTGAAGGACTACGGTAGCTTCATCCCCGGTTATCGCCCAGGCCGGCGCACCGCGGATTACCTCGAGAAGGTGATGCTCCGGATCACCTACGTGGGCGCAGCGTTCTTGAGCCTGGTCGCAGTCATTCCGTCGGTCGTGCAGACGTCTTTGGGCGTGGACTACACGATCGCGTCGTTCCTGGGAGGGACAGGGCTGCTGATCGTCATAAGCGTCTGCCTTGACCTGGTGCAGAAGATCGACAGCCACCTGATCATGCGGAATTACACGGGATTGGTCAGCAAGCGCTAAAAGCACACGACACAAGACCGCCTGTCGAGGAACCTGGCATGTTGCGCCGTAGTGAGCCGCGAGTCATCAAGCTAAAGAGCCCGCGCGAAATCGGTCTGATGCGCGATGCGGGCCGCCTCGTGGCGCAGGCGCTGGACAAGGTCCGCCAGATGGCGGTACCGGGCGCAACCACGGCCGATTTCGATGAGGCGGTCGCGGCGATGTTTCGCGAGCACGGCGCGATCCCCCTCTTTCGCGGCTATCCGAGCTCCATGAAGGGAAAGCCCCCGTTTCCCGCTGTCATTTGCGCGAGCATCAACGATCAGGTCGTGCACGGCATCCCGAATCGACGGCCGCTCCGCGAAGGTGACATCGTCTCGATCGATACCGGCTGCAAGCTGAACGGCTGGTGCGGCGACTCCGCAGTCACTCTGGCAATCGGCGAGGTTTCGCCGCAGAATCAGCGCCTGCTGACGGTCACCCAGGAGACACTCGACCTCGCCATTCGCGCGATGGGGCGGTGCCGCTACTGGTCGGAAGTCGCCAGCCTCATGGAGCAGTACGTCAAAAGTCAGAAGATGTTCGTGGTCGAAAAGTTCGTCGGGCACGGCATCGGCCAGGACATGCACGAAGAGCCCCAGGTCCCGAACTTCGTGAGCCCGGCCCTCAAGAAAAACGACATTCTGCTCGAGCCCGGTACGGTGCTGGCCATCGAACCGATGGTTGCGCTCGGCACGAAGGATGTCCGCACGCTTGACGACGGCTGGACCGTTGAAACCAAAGACCACTCCTCGGCCGCTCACTTCGAGCATACGGTCGCGATGACCAGGGAGGGGCCAAGGGTCTTGACCTACTTGAACGACTGAAGCCAAGAGTTGGCGCAGTCGGCGTAAGGACGTCCGAACCTTGCGATCCGAGGGAGCCTCCGAGAGAAAGGGCTCTCGCAAAATGTAGACCGAGACCCCGATTCCGGTCTTGCCGGAGCGGAGGTCGAGCAGTATATTGGCTCAATTCGGCCCCAGGCTGGGATGGGGATACCCTCGATTGAGCGCGTCATTCGGCTAAAGAGTGGGGCCGCTACGGCGGTTTTGCCTCGCGACGAAGGAAAGTGAGCACCGAGCGCGATGAAGATTCGATCGAGCGTCAAACGCATCTGCGAGAAGTGTAAGGTAGTCCGCCGCCAAGGCAAGGTCTACGTCATCTGCGAAAACCCGCGCCACAAGCAACGGCAAGGTTGAGCGTCGTTTCGAAACACCAACAACACAGACCCAACGCCACTCCCTTTGGTTTTGACCGCGAAGCGGTGGTGGGAAACCTGGAATCGATTCACGGAGATTAGGTCGGATGCCTCGTATCCTCGGTGTGGACATCCCGAACGACAAACGCACGGTGATCTCCTTGCGCTACATCTACGGGATCGGTCCGTTTCTCTCCAACCAGCTTTGCGAGCGCACGGGGATCGACCCCAATAAGCGCGCCCGCGACCTGACCGAAGACGATTTGGCGAAGCTCGCCGCCCTGCTGGATAACGAATACGTGGTCGAAGGGCAGCTCCGCCGCCAGGTGCAGCAGAGCATCTCGCGGCTGCGCGACATCGGTTGCTACCGAGGCCTGCGGCACCGCAAGGGCCTCCCGGTCCACGGCCAGCGCACCCGGACCAACGCCCGCACGCGGAAAGGCCCGCGGAAGACCGTCGCCGGCAAGAAGGGCGTCAAGGAAATGCGGTAAAGGGGACGCACCCTCCGCACTTGGATCTCACAGGCCCAGGTCCACCCCATTGCGGGGGACTGGGCCATGCAGTTTTTGTCCCGGCCACTCCACGCGAGGTCGGGATCGCTTTTTCTCCGTGTTGGGAACCTTCCGGGCAGGTCGGCTAAGACCTTCCTCACGAGCATCGATCAGGGAGCAGCGCAGCCGTGGCCAAGGCCAAGAAACGCAAGACACGCCGCAATGTCAGTCGGGCGGTCGTGCACATTAAAGCAACCTTTAATAACACGACGGTGACGATCACCGATCCGAACGGCGACGCACTCTGCTGGGCCTCGTCGGGGACCGTCGGCTTCAAGGGGAGCCGGAAGAGCACGCCGTTCGCCGCCCAGCGCGCGGCGGAGACGGCGGCGGCGACCGCGACGAAGTTCGGAGTCAAGGAAGTCGAGGTCAAGGTCAAGGGGCCTGGTTCCGGTCGCGAAAGCGCGATCACCGCGCTCCAGGCATCGGGGCTTTCAATCAAGGCGATCGAAGACGTGACCCCGCTGCCGCACAACGGTTGCCGCCCGCCGAAGAAGCGGCGCGTCTGATCGAGCATCGGTCGGGAGTCGATTGCTGCGCCTTGCGAGGCACGTGGATTGTTCGGTGTTCGGGTTGTCGAGCAGCCGCGTTTCCCTCTGAGGCTCATTTTGTTGATTCGTGAGTCGCACGTGACGTGCGGCGAAGTCGCCCGGGGAACCCGCGTCTTTCGCCTCCACGCGAAGGCCGGAACACTCGGCCCAACCAACCCGAACGAGAATCTTTAGACGCTGAGGATGTTTGAGCCGCTATGGGACGACACATTGGTCCGGTCTGCCGCCTCTGCCGCCGCGAAGGCCTGAAGCTGTTCCTGAAGGGAACGCGGTGTGATACCCCGAAGTGCGCCGTCGACCGCCGCGAAGGGGTGCCGGGGATGCACCAGTTCCGCCGCGGGAAGGCGAGCGAGTATTCGATTCGCCTTCGCGAGAAGCAAAAGGTCAAGCGGTACTACGGCGTCTTCGAGCGCCAGTTCCGCAAGTACTTCGAGATGGCGGGCCGCCGGCCCGGCAACACGGGCGACGCCTTGATGGCGATCCTCGAGCGCAGGCTCGACAACGTGGTCACCCGGTTTGGATTCGCAACGAGTCGCGCCCAGGCCCGGCAGATGATCACACATGGCCACATCCTGGTGAATGGCCGCAAACTGGACATTCCGAGCTACCTGGTTCGCCCCGGCGATCAGATTCAAGTGAAGGATCGCGAGCACTCCCGTAAGCTGGCTGCCTCCCACCTGGAGGCCGAAGGGATGCCGCCGGTCCCCGACTGGCTTGACCGCGTCAGCACCGATCCGCCCGAGGGGCGAGTCTCCCGCCTCCCCTCAACCCAGGACATCTCTCTGCCGGTCACTCCGCAACTGATCGTCGAGCTTTTGAGCCGCTAACAAGGATGCGGTGGATCTCCTTGATGGTTCGATGCCATCGAGGGGTCCCACCCACACACGACTACTCAAGGGGACAATGCGATGCGCATCCGTTGGCGTGGCCTCGAACTGCCCAGCCGGGTTATTTGTGCCCGAGACAAACTGACCGACACGTATGGCGAGTTCCACGTCGAGCCCTTCGAACGCGGCTTCGGCCACACCGTCGGTAATAGTTTGCGGCGAATCCTCCTGTCGAGCCTGGAGGGAAGCGCCGTGACCAAGATCAAGATTCAGGGAGTTCAGCACGAGTTCTCGTCGATCCCCGGCATGGTCGAGGATATCACGGACCTCGTTCTCAACCTCAAAGGCTTGGTCGTCAAGAATCACTCCGAGCACAGCCGCACCATCCGCATCGAGCGCGATCGTCGTGGCGTCGTGACGGCGGCCGACATCCTGCATGATGAATCAATCGAGGTCATCAACCCCGACCACATCCTCTGCACCCTTACCGACGACGTTCCCTTCGTTCTCGAAATGACCGTCGAGAACGGCCGAGGCTACCGTCCCGCCGCCGAAGGGCACACCGACGACCTCGAGGTCGGCGCGATCCCCATCGACGCGATCTACAGCCCGGTGATCCGCGTCGAATACCGGGTCGAGAACACCCGCGTCGGTCAGCGCACGAACTACGATAAGCTCTTGCTCCGAATCTGGACGACCGGCACGCTCGGCCCCGAAATGGCGCTCGTCGAAGCGGCCAAGATTTTGCGCAAGCACCTGAACCCGTTCGTTCAGTATTACGAGCCCGGCCCAGGCCTGCCATCCGACGCCTCGGGCGCCGATGGGTTCCGCAACGAGCCGCTCGACGCCGAGCTCGAACGCAAGCTCGACATGAGCCTGGCCGAGCTCGAGCTTTCAGTCCGTGCAACCAACTGCCTGGAGAGCGAGGGGATCACCACCGTGCGCCACCTCGTCAGCAAGTCGGAGGAGCAGCTCCTTCAGGTTCGCAACTTCGGCGAGACGACGCTCAAAGAAGTCAGGGCCAAACTCCACGAGATCGGCCTCGACCTTGGCATGAACGTCCCCGCACGCGCTTGAGCATGAACTGACCACTCGGTCGGGCCAGGAACGCTTGGCCCGATTCTTCTTCATACAGGCAAACGAAAACCCGAGCCGGTGCGTGCCGCGCACCTTCCCAAGATAAACGCGAGAGAACCATGCGTCACCGAAAAGCGGGCCGAAAATTCAAGCGTTCGCCGTCGCATCGCCGGATGCTGCTGCGCAACCTGGCCACTTCTCTCATCGAACACGGACGGATTGAAACGACCCTGGCGAAGGCCAAGGAGCTTCAGCCGTTCGCCGAGAAGCTGATCACCCTGGCAAAGGACGGCTGGAACCTGAACAACTTCCGCCGTGCCCTGGCCGTCCTGACCCAGAAGGAAGTCGCGTTCAAGCTCTTCCACGAGGTCGGTCCCCGCTTCAAGGGCCGCTCGGGAGGCTACACGCGCATCTTCAAGCTCGCCAAGGTCCGTCAGGGTGATGCCGCTCCCATGGCGGTGATCTCGCTGCTGGGCGAAAAAGAACAGGTCAAGGCTCCGACGCGACCGGCCCTCGTCGCCTCTGCCGGCGGCGCTTGAGCGCCGCGATATCTCCCGGCCACCAGATGACGGACGGATCGAGATATGGCTGCACATGCGCATCAGCCTGACTGCATCTTCTGCAAGATCGTGCGAGACGAGATCCCCTCGTCTCGCATCCTTGAGACGGACCACGCCGTCGCGTTTCTCGACATCAACCCCGTCAACAAAGGGCACGTGCTGGTCGTCCCTCGGCACCATCACGCCGATCTGACCGAGCTATCCCAATCGGTTGCCGCCCACCTCGGTGGTCTCCTCCCGAAACTCTGCCGCGCCATCCAGGCGGCCACTGGTGCCGACGGATTCAACGTCATCGTCAACAACGGTGAAGCCGCGGGCCAAACGATTGGCCACGGTCACTGGCATATCATCCCGCGCTTTCACCAGGACCCCGTGAACTGGCCCTGGCCCCACAGCGAATATGTGGGCGACGAACTGGGCCAGATGCGGTTCCGGATCGAGCGAGAGCTGAAGCCGGGCGCAGGGGACGAATGAAGGGATGCTAAATGGCAGATGGCAAATGCAAAATGACATATGACAAATGAAGCGCGGTCGTTGCTGTATTGCACTACTCTCGAGCGTCCGTCTGCCATTTGTCATCTTGCATATGCCATTTTGAATCTGCTCCAGCCGTCATTTCTTCTCCCGCGCATAGCTCAGCGCCAGCAATCCGTACGACGTGACGAGGTTCGGGTCCCCCTCCATGAACCGATCGGCCGGGTTGACCCAGCTTCCGTCCGCGTTCTGACGCTTCGCGAGCGCGGCGCGTAGCTCGGCGCGCCAATCGTGCGACTGGCCCTTGGCGTCCACCAGCGTAGGATGGCCCCACGCGGCCAGCGCTTTCGAGAACGCCTGGTAGTAGTAGTAAAGCCCCACTTGGCCCATGCCCGGATTCTCGTCGAGCGTGTAGTTCTTCTTCATGTACTCGAGCGCGGCCCTCACGCGCGGATCATTGGCCGTGAGCCCGGCGTGAATCAGGCTCTTGAAGCCGGCGTAGGTCATGCTCGCGTAAGAGCGCATTCCGCCGCCGGGTTCGTTTCCGGCCATGCTCTGCCCACCGTTGGCCGGTGTGTAGATAAAGCCGCCGTCATTCACCTTGCCGGCCCAGGCCTGATCGTTGAACTCGCTCTTGAGGTTCTGGGACCGGGAAACGAACACGAGCGCTTTCTTCAGTGCGGGGTCATCGGCGGGCAGGCCGGTGTCGCGCAGCGCGTCCATGAAGAACGCGGTATTCGAGAGGTCGGGCCGGCTGTTCTTGCCCCCATAACCGGCTCCGCCGTAGAAGGCATCGCTCTGGCTCTTCCCCTCACTCTCGTCCCATTGCATGGACTTGAGGAAGTCCTGCCCCTCTTTGATGATCCGATCGTAGCGGCCATTCGTGTTGGCTTCGTGGAAGGCGACCAGCGCAATCGCCGTGGTGTAATTCGCGTGCGCCGCCTCTGAAAGGCCGCCCTTAGGCCCGATGAACGACTCGAGGTAAGCGAGCGCCTTTGTGATCGACGGATCGGCGGGTGTGACTCGCTTCGACCGCAGTAAGGCGGCCGCCGCGAGCGCCGTGATTCCCGGCTCGTTCCGTTCGGTCGACCATCCGCCCTTACTATCCTGCCGGTGCTTGAGGAACGCAACGGCCTTCTCGGTCATCTCAACCTCGGACGGGCCATCGGCCGCGAAACTCTCGGAAGGCCGTCGGCCCGCCAGCAGACCGAGGGCTCCCAACGTTTGGATGCTCCGACCGAGGAACCCACGGCGAGAGGTCGACTGATACATCGGTCAACATTCCTTTCCGAGAACTGGCACCCGAAGATCACTTCGTACGACAAAATGGTCATTGCGAAGTCCGTCGTTTCATTATAACGGCGTTGGACTCGGTTTTTGACCTTGCGAACCCAAGATCGACGTTGAATCGCCGTTGACGCACTTTCGCGTTAGCCATAGACTTCCGCCTGGAATCATAGGCGGCCAGATTAGCCGCAAACCGTGCGGTTTTCGCACATTCTCCATTTTTCCGATCTAAAGGTGTCGCGGAAAGGATTCCGCCCCATGAATGCGAGGCAGGTTCTCCTCCTGGGCCTGGCCATGACGGCCGTGGTGGGCTGTTCGCTCAATCGCTCGTCCTCGGCACTGCGCCAGGACATTATGCGGATTGGGAGAGGCCAAAGCGGCCAAATCATCGAACCGAAGCGGTGCCTCGTCACGGTCGCGATCCTCTCGCGGCCAATCAATGACACGGTGATCAACGATGCGCTCTGGCGGAGTGCCGACGAGCAGGTCGTCGAGCCGAGTACGCGACGTGCGTTGGAAGACAACGGTCTGCGAGTCGGGCTCTTGACAGGAAAGCTGCCCAATGAAGTTGACGAGATCGTCATCGCCCCACCGCCCCATAAGCTTGAGCCTGCTCAATACTTCATCCCCGAGGGCGTCGCGGGATTCGTTAGTCTGGGACCGCCCGTGCCGCACGCAAGCCTCTTCCTGAATCGGAATGGGCAAGCGACGGGCAAGCAGTATCAGGACGCCAGCGGCCGGCTCAGGGTTACCACTCACAATGAGAGCGTGACTAAAGTTACGCTCAGGATCGTTCCTGAGATCCTCCACGGCCCCATCAAGCAGGCGATCGGCAGCATTGCGACAGGAGGTACCTACTCGCCCCAGATGATGACGATTAAAAACGGCCAGGAAGAAGAAACCATTCGGGAGCTTGCGGCGAACCTGAACTTGCAGCCTGACCAGGCCGTCGTGATCGGTTGCCGGCCCGACAAACCGCACAGCCTGGGCTCGTTTCTGCTCACGGAACGGGAAGCCAACAGCGACCGAATCACACAGAAGGTCGTCCTGATGTGGGCGTTGCAAGGTAAGTCCGGCCTTCCCGACCACAATGCGCCCCCGTCGCCGCCAACGAACCTTGTACCGATCGACCCGCCGAAACCGGCGGAGTCGCCCAACACGGAAGGAGCCGCTACCAATGGATTGGCAACTCAGACCCACTGAGCGATACTGGGACCGATCTTCCTCCACCGAGCGCCGCAAGGTCTGGGTGCGGCACACGCAGCATGAGGCCGCGATGGGTACTCCCCACCGCGTTTTCAAGGCGCCCAGCGGAACGTCGAACAAAGGGGCCCGTGTGGTGTCGTCTGCCGTGGTGACTCTGGATGGTTCGCAAGGCGAAGGGGGCGGCCAGATCCTCCGTACCGCCCTCACACTCTCGCTCCTGACCGGCAAGCCGTTTCGCATGACCAAGATCCGCGCGAACCGCGACAGGCCCGGTCTGCGCCCTCAGCACTTGACCGCGGTCGAGGCTGCCGCTGAGTTGGGAAACGCCGAAGTGAAAGGGGCAGCGGTCGGTGCTCGTGAGTTAAGCTTCCGGCCCGGGGTCTACGAGCCACGCGACCTCATGATCGATATCGGCACCGCCGGCTCGACATGCCTTGTCCTCCAAACCCTCCACCTCCCGCTCGCCATGCAAGCCGTAAAACCGGTGAGGGTGACCCTCGAAGGCGGGACATTCAACCCCAAGGCTCCGGCATTCCCATTCGTCGATTCGACCTGGCGCGCGCACCTCGCGAAATTTGGGATGTCGCTCTCGGTCGTGATGCCCTCCGCCGGCTTCTACCCGCGAGGAGGCGGCCAGCTCGACGCCTGGATCGAGCCGGGCAATCCCCGCTCCTTCATTGCGACGTCTCGCGGTCCCATCACCCGAATTCACGGCGTCGCGGGCGTGGCGAACCTCCGCCCCGACATCGCCCAGCGCATGCGCGACCGCGCCCTGGCCCGCCTCGCCCAATACGGGCTCGCCGCCGAGATCGAACTGGCCGACTGGCGCAGCCCGGGGCAGGGGGCTGCCATCAGTCTGGTCGTCGAGCACGAAGGCAGTGTTCCCGCCACGTTCGTTGGCCTCGGCGAACGAGGGAAGCCCTCCGAAGTGGTCGCCGACGAGGCCGTGATGGAACTCCTCGCGTTCGAGTCGGTACGCTCCGCGGCCGTCGACGCTCACTCCGCGGACCAGATTCTTCTCCCTCTGGCACTCGCCAAAGGGCATAGCGAGTACACCGTTGCCGAGATCACGGAACATCTCCGCACGAATGTCGCGACGATCCAGGCCTTTGTCGAGCGCGAGATCAGCATCGTCGAACCGCACGGGGAGACGCCAGGACGCGTCGTGATCGGAGGCTGAGCGCGAAGAGCGTGCTCGATGAAACGCCCGAGACTGGGACGCTACGACTCCCGACCGCTCTCGATCCTTACGCAAAGAGGCCGACGATCGGTTCGCCGTGATCGACGAGTCGCCTCGGCCGGTTGAGAGCGTCGAGGAAATGTCGCGCCGGGTCGATGCCGAGTGCGTGGTAGACGGTCGCGATCAGGTCGAACGGGTGGACGGGATCAACACTTGGGAAGGCACCGTGGCGGTCGGACTGGCCGTGGATTCGGCCACCCAGGACGCCACCCCCTGCCACGAGGGCCGAATAGCAGTGGGGCCAGTGATCACGCCCGCCGGGACCGACGTTCATCGTGGTCGGTGCACCGATACGAGGAGAGCGGCCGAACTCGCCGATGGCGATCACGAGGGTCTCGTCGAGTAATCCTCGCGCCGCCAGGTCGGAAAGGAGTGCGGCTGCCCCTTGGTCGAAGACTGGGCAGCGATGCTCACGCAGCATGGGAAAGTTGTTGCGATGCGTATCCCACGAGCCGTCCGGCCCCGGCGCAGGCTCGTCGTCCGAGCGAGCGGGCCAGGTCACCTGGACGAATCGGGTACCGGACTCGATGAGACGTCGGGCCAGCAGGCAACTCTGACCGAAGCGCGTTGGACCATACGCCGCGCGCGTCGCGGCGGGCTCTTCATGCAGTCGAAATGCCCGTGACGCCCGCGCAGACTCAATCAGTGCGAAGGCCCGACCGTAGTGTGTTTCGAAATCGTGAGGAGAACCGCCCCCGCGGGGTTGCACAACCGTGCGGAGATCGAGTCGAGCGCGAAGTCGGCCCAAAGTTACGTCGGGCGGCAGCGAAAATTCCGCGTCGCGAAGCGTGCTGGTCGGATCGTCGTACATCGTGTACGGATCGTAGGCATTCCCAAACGATCCAGCCGCCTGGGCCACGCCGATGAAAACGTTTTCCTTCACGGGCCCGCAGAGCGCCACGTACGAGAGTGCTCCCGGTTCCGACGGCCTGTAGCGTGCGACGGCCGATCCGAGGGACGGAAGATCGTCGCGGGACGGCGGGACGGCCAGCCCGGTCGAGGTGAAATTGGTAGGGTCGTGGCCTGTCAGCAGGGTGTAGATCGCTGCGCCATGGTTGGCGAGCCCCTTGGGGTTGAAACCGAGCGTGCGGATCAACGCAAACCGGTTCGCCTGAAGGGCCAACCGCGGCAGGACTTCGCCGAGAAAGACCCCGGGCGCAGTCGTCGCGATCGGGCGGAATTCGCCCCGGATCGACGATGGAGCGTCGGGCTTCGGATCCCACAAGTCGATGTGGCTGGGGGCTCCTTGAAGGTAAATCAAGATGACCGATCGAGCCTTCCCAAATCCGCTCCTTTCGCATGACGAACCGCCCGATTGCGCGTCGGCCTCCTGCGCGGTCGCCTGAGCACTCAAAAACCGCGGAAGGCTCAGTCCGAACAGCCCGAGTGTTCCGATCTGGAGCAAAGCCCGCCGCGAGCACTCACCCGGCTGTCCCGAGCCACCCCAGATCCCGAGCATCGCCACACCCCTCCAAAGCACCGGAGTCAAGCGTTTGAAGAGCACCTCAACCGTAAGGACATTCTCACTGCCCAGACCTTGTGTCAAGGCGATGCGCTTCGGCTCGCCTGGACCAATGAGTGGGATGACCTGGACGGAATAAGGCCAGCAAGTTCTGTCGAGACAGAGCGAATGCACAGAGTAGGGAAATCGACCGCCTCGCGCCCTTCTGGTCGAACCCGGCTTCGGCACAACCAGACTCTCAAAAACGGCACCGAGATTGCACACGACACGATGTAAGCAACTTTGCGCGCCGAACTGGTTTGAAAACGGCGTGCGGGCGGTCACCGATCCTCGGTGTTCCCCGCGTCGAACCAGACAAACCGGCAACAGCCGCAGACAGATCCCGAGGAGGTTGGGTCATGACGATCGAACGTGTGCGAATTTCCTGTCCACGCTGCCGGCACCATCTGCACGTTCGTACCGCGAACCTGGGCCGAAAAGGCCTTTGCAAATACTGTGGCCACAAGTTTCGCGCGGATGCGGAGGCAGCGCAGCGGGGGTCGCACGTTCTCGAGGAGATGCAGTTCGACTCCGTGTCGCACGACGCGGGGATCGGAACGCGGATTGGTACGCTCGAAGCGGAATTCCGCGAGTTGATGTCGCAACTGGCCATGCAGGCGACCCAGCACGTGGCGGTGATCGAAGAGCTCCAACACACCAGAGAAACGCTCAAGGAGATCGAAACCAAGGAACGGCTGGGGCCTCCTCAAGAGGAGCCGAGTGAAACTCCGCCGGGCTCGACCGACTCTCTGTTCGCCTGGGAAGTGCGAGCCAAGAACGAGCACACCAACGAGGCACGTTGCGAGGAAGACGAATGTGCGAATCCTTACGCAATACCCGATGAGCCGCTGGTCCGGCTGTTTGAGAGCCCGTCGCTGGACGGGGACTCGCTCCGCGGCGCGGACTCGCAGATGCCGGCTCCTCCCGCGGACGGTGAGTGGTCTGCCGAACTCGTCCGGCTTCGCGAGCAGGTGAGCGAGCTGCAAGCAAAAGTCGCCGAACGCACCGCGGCGCTCGAACAACAGCGGGTCGAATACGAGCATGAAACGCGTGAGGCGCGCGAGCATCGTATTGAGCTCGAAGGCCTCCTCGTGACGCTCGACGCCGACCTGCAAGACCGGACCGCGCGCTGGGAGTCGCACAAAGAAGAGCTGCTCGCAAACGCCGACCGCCGAGTCGCCGAAGTCAGCGAGGAGCGTGATGGATTCCGGCACCGCCTCTTCGCGCTGGAGGCGGAATATGCACAAGCCCTTGTTGAGGCGAGACGACTGTGCGACGCAGAGCGCCACGAGAAGCGATCGCATGAAGAAACGATCCAACGATTGACGGCTGAGCGCGACGCCCTTTCGCGAAAGACGCGCAAACTCCGAGACCGCGAGCAGGAGGCGGAGGCCGCTCGCCAGCTCGCTGAGGCTGAGCTCAAACGTTCTCTCGATCAATGGAATGCCGATTGGCACGAGCATCGTGAACGCGAGGCGGAAGCCAAACGGCAGGAGGAGTTCTCTCAGCGCGAGAAGTTGGAGCGATGGAACGCCGAACGGGACCAGCTTCGCCGCGAGCGGCACCAGCTTCGGGAACGACTGGAGGCTCTGGAGCAAGCGGCGCGCGACGCTGCAGCTTCCCGTGAGCGTGAGCGGCACGATTGGGAGAATGAGCGCCGCGAATCCGAAGAACGCCGGCAGACCGAGCGCTCCGAACTCCTGGCTCAGGCGGACCGCGCACTCGCGGAGCAACGAGAACAGTTCGAACACGAACGGAAGTCACTACGTGCGCAGGTCGACGCGGGTCGGGAAACCGAGGAAGTGTACCAGGCACTTCGGCGAGAGGATGAAGCGCTCCGCGAGAGGCTCGAATCCACCCGCCGAGAGCTTGAAGAGGCCGCCCGCGAGGCCGAGGCGGCGCGCTACGCTGCCGAAGACGCAAACGCCCGGCGCGAGCATGCGGAGAACGAGCGCCTGCGTCTGGAGGGCGAGCTCCAGGCTGAAATGGAGCAGCGGATCGCCGAACGCGACCAACTGCGTCAAGAGCTGGACGCGGTCTCTCACTCCGCAGAAGAACGAGCCGAAAGCCTGCGCGGTGAGATTGAGCGACTCAACGGAGAGCGCATCGCCATTGCCGCGGAATACGAAGATGGCCGCTCTGCACTGCGTCAAGAGTTGGAGGAAGTCAAGCAAAACTTCGAGTCGCTGCTCGCGAACGTGCGTGAACACGCGACGAACGAACTCCAGGCTCAAACCGACGAGTTCGAGCAGGCTCGGCGAGAACTCGAGTCCGCGCGTCAGGCGCATGAGAGTCTGCAACAGCGTCTCGATGCGCTCGCCCTGGAGCGCGACGAGTTGAGCACGCGACTGGCCGAGGCCGAGGCCTTGCGCGGCGAGAACGAACGGCTGCAACGCGAGCGGGACGCCCTGGTTGAAGAACATCAACATGAATTCTCAGCGTTGCGACAGGAATGGGAGCAGGCGCGTCACGAACTTGAAGAGCGGCGGAACCCTTCAGAAGACGGGTCGATGCCGGGCGACGCAGAGCTCGCACAGGCACGCCACGACGTCGACAGCGCGCGGCAAGAATGCGAGCGATTGCAGCAACGGCTCGATGAAGTCGTCCGCGAGCGTGATGAGTTGAGCGGACGCCTTGCCGACACCGAGAATACGACCGGCCACAGCGAAGCAGGTTGGGAGGCCGAGCGCACAGCGTTTGAAGAGGAACGCTCTCGATTGCAACGACAGTTGGACGACGCCCTCCGAGGCACCGGGGAGCGAGCCGAGGAACTGCGTGCGGAACTTGACGGGAGAAGGCAGCAATGTGAGACACTGGAACATGAGCGAGACGAGCTTCGGGCACAGCTCGATGAAGCCCAGGCCCAGCGTTCGAATGCCGAAGCGCACGCTCACGCGATCCTGGATCAATTGCGCAACACGGCGATGAAGGCGGTGGAGGGCCGGGAAGAGGCCCTCCGCCAACTCGAGCAAGTGCGCCAGGAACGCGATCGGCTCGCGGCCCGTGCGTCGATGTCGAACTCAGGCTCACGGAGCGGCGGCGAAGTCTCTCCGGAGGTCGTTCGACGGCTCGCCGGTGTGCTGTCTCGCGTGCCCCAGGCCATGAACGGTTCGGCTCAGGAGAAAAGCGAGCTGGTCGACCAGATTCGGCTCCTCAAAGCGACGCTCGCGGAGCGGTCTCAGGAGAAGCTTGGGGCACCCATCAATCGCCCGCGCATCAAGAACGCGACGGTGGCGGACTCCGACGAGCTGCGCGATCGGCTCTACAGGTGGCTGGACCAAGCGCAACGGTGGCGGCAGCAGACCGTGGACCAGATGACCCGGCTCGAGGATGAAATCAAAGCCGCCGGAGAGGATCTGGCTGACCTCGACCGCGACATGGCACTCTCTGAGCTGGTGCGCGAGGACGACCCGATCTTTAGCCTTGCCGCCAATGAACTGGCCAGAGAGTCCAAAGGACCGCAAACGATCGGGCCGGCTCAATCGTGATCGACTGTGAGGTCGTTGAACCGGCACCGTCAGTCTGCGCGGCCCCACAGCCGCTCAAGCCGTCGTGCTTCCTTGTGCCGGGGGTCGATGCGTAGCACGTTCGCGAGACTTTCGCGTGCGGCGTCGCGCGCGCCTTCGGCGTGATAGGCAAGTGCCAGGTTATAGTGCGCAAGAATCGGATCGGCCCCGATTTCGAGCGCGCGTTCGAAGTTGGCAATCGCCTCTTTATAGCGCTTCGCCCCATATAGGATGACCCCACGATTGAGCGCCGCGAATCCCATACGCGGGTCGAGTCGCAAAGCATGATCATAGTCCCGCAGCGCATCTTCGTGATTGCCGGCAGCCGTTTCCGCGCGCGCTCGGTTGTAGTAGCACTCCGCCTTGTCGTCGGCGAGTGCCACACAAATATCAAAGGCGTGGGACGCCTGCTCGAACCGGTGCATCCGATAAGCGCAGATGCCTTGGTAGAAGTGTCCCCACAGATCCCTCGGCTCCATCTCGGTGGCATGCTCAAACTCAGACGCCGCCGCGTCGAGCGCGCCGGCATCGAGGAAGGAGCGGCCCAGCGCATAGTGCTCCCACGCCGAAGTGGGAACGAGGGCACGCGCTCGAAGTGCCGCGGCACGGGCGACCTCCGACTCGCCAAGCGACTCCGCGTACCTCTCTCGCTCGCGTTCGAGGACTGGGCTTGGGCCGAACAGTTTCTCAGCCTGTGTCAACGTCTGCAACGCCTGTCGGCGCCTCGCGTCGCTTCCGCCAGGCGACGCCAGACGAACGCCAAGGTCCGACCAGAGGACAGCCAGGTCGAGCGCATCCGCGCGGAGCCGTTCGGCCTGGTCCGGCGCGGCTCCGTCCTTCAGGTAGTCCGCCAAGGTGCCCCGCGCATCCCAGGCGGCTCGAAGTTGATGCTCCAACGTGTTGAGCGATTGGGAAGGGGGCAGATCGGCACCGTGAAGGATCCGGAGTTGATCCAGCTTCTCGTGCAAATCCTCGGCGAAAAGCGCGCGACGCGCGGATCGAAGTGCCGTCGTGAATTCCCCCTGCAGCCGACGGGCACGGGTCAGGTGCGAGAAGGGGGACATGCTTCGATGTGGCGTGACGATCGACAAGCCCCGCTCGAGAACGCGCGTTGCCGCTCGATACTCACGGCGGTCGAGAAGACCACGCGACTCGACCAGCAGTTTGTCGGCGCTCTCGACACGTTGGCGGGCGTCGGCGAAAGCCACAAAAACGCCGGCGCAAAGCCCCAGCCCCACGGTCATGAGAACCGCGGCATGCCCCAGTGCGTGCGGCCGACGACGACGCCACTTACCCCAGCGCTCCGCCAGACTCCGATTCGGAACGCCACGCAGAGGAAGATCGGCAAACTGGCGGCGCAGGTCGTCGGCAAGCAGCGCGGCGTTCGCGTACCGCTGCTCCGGCTCGAACGCCAAACACTTCGCCACAATGTCGACAAGTCCCGGAGGAATGTGTGCAGGACGCTTGAACTGAAGTGCCAGCGTCGGGCAAAACCCAGCCGGGATTGCACCCCCCAACGCCTCGTACAACAAGACACCGAGCGCATAGATGTCGGCCCGGCCGTCCACCGATGACGGAATGAGTTTCCCTTCGCGTGCCTGC
The DNA here is from genome assembly GCA_027451445.1 of Singulisphaera sp. Classification (GTDB taxonomy): domain Bacteria; phylum Planctomycetota; class Planctomycetia; order Isosphaerales; family Isosphaeraceae; genus DAIDJG01. The sequence goes on along the minus strand of DAIDJG010000068.1, from coordinate 23,270 downwards.
AACATCGCAGCCCACTGCTCGGCAGGCATGTATGCGGACGTCCCTCCCAGGCGCTGCATCACCTTCTCTCCCGCCTGAAGCGGTGCCTGGGCAAGGTGGAAGTCGAGGAGCATCGGGGTCCCGTCGGCCGCGATGAGCACGTTGGACGGCTTGATATCCAGATGCAGCAGTTCACGCTGGTGTGCGAACTGGAGCGCGTCGGCCAGACTTGCCCCTAGCCAACACACGGCCCTCACATACGATAAACGCGCCAGGAGTTGTCGCGCCGGGCCCACAGGCGGGATCGCATGGGGCGACTCCGCCTGGACCTCGTCGATTCCCCGCAGAATATCGAGCCCCGTCCGATGCCCGACAGGAATGTCGCGCACCATGCTCAAGATATGTGCCAGCGTCGCACCGCCCAGGTAGGGCATGCACAGGAGGCGAAAATCCTGATCTTTGAGTTCCTGCACGCCGTAGATCGGTACGATGTTGGCGTGTTGAAGTCGCGCGAGTGACAGGTGTTCGGAGCCGATACGCGGTGTCACCTTCAACACGACGGGGCGGTTCGCGAGGCTCAGTTGCTCCGCCAGATAAACCATGCCGCGCGCTCCCCGGCCCAGGATCGCACGGAGGAGATAATCGCCCAGCACGCCGCCAACAGCAGGCTGGCTCGGTGCCGACGCCGTGTGTGAACACACGCTCGTCGGATCGGCCAAGACGCGGACGCGGTCACTCCACTGGGGAAACCGGTCCGAGAGCTCGGCGCACGAGACCTCGAGACCCACTTTTCGGAGGAGTCTCACCTCGTGCTCGATCACTCGAAGCGCCACGTCCGTGTTCTCGCTGAGCTCGGGATAAATCGCCAGATAATCCTCGGCTCGCGGTCGCCGACCGTCACGCCAGGCCGTCGTCATTTCCTCGATGAGCTGGAGGACCTGCCGGTCCATGGGCTCGGCGACAGCCGAAGAGGGTGCGCCCAACCCAGGAGAGAACGCGGCAGGTATCCAGAACGATTCGCTCGCCGACGGCATTGCGGCGCTGGGGCAAGGAACCTCGCCGAAGGGCTCGTTCGACGAGGCACCCTCGGACCCGAGCGGAGCCTCGTTCGAAGCGCCCGCGGCGTTCCTTCGATTGCGAAACATCGGAACGTCCCCTGCCGCCTTCGTCACTCAAGCATCGATCGAAGCCGTCTCGAGCAGCCAACTCCTCATCGACTCGTCGTCGTCAAGGCGCATGGCCAGGCGAGTGCGGCCTTTCCAGAGCACGCGGTGTACGGCAACGCCGCTCACGGACGCGAAGACCGCACCCACGACCGCAGGCGACATACCATCATAGTCAAACACGTCGAGGAACTCGGTCAACGCAGTGCCCAATTCACCGGCCCGTTCCGAAAGCTCCCCGACAGCTTCGTCGAACGACGAAAGGTCGATCGGGACAAGGTCCGCCAGCCGGTCCCATTCGCGCGGCGAGGCGTTCTCCTGATCGCTCCCGTCCTTTTCGGCCAGACGCTCAACGGCTCCCTTCATACCGAGCTGACGCTGTGTGAGCGAAGCCCGATTGCGCGTGGTGTTGCCACCAAGCGTCACCGGAATGGCTTGCCCCGCTCCTGCGGCCTGCGTCGCCGGTGCATCGCCGGATCGCAGCTCGGGATTGTTGGAACCTGCGATCGGTGGATTTGGTCTCTCTGCATTGACGATGGTCGCGCCAAGTTCGACGGTTGGTACAGCGCTCATGGATGCGGCAGTATTGTTCGCACCTCGAGATCCCTTGGTATCGAGCACCGTCGTGTTTCCGTTCACGACCGGAGTATCCCGGGCTACCGCGGGGCCACCGGAGGGATTTGTGCTGGCGACTTGCGTATCCCGCTGGACGGGAGAGCCAGCGGCAACCGCCGCAACGGGCGACCCGCCCTCCCCACCGACGGGCGCGCTGCTGTTACTGCCCGCCGGGGTGTTCGTCTCCGGGCTTGGCGGCGTACTGGAGGTCGCTGTCGAGGAGACCGACGGGTTCCCGTTCGAAGTCTGCGGCACTTCATCTTGGCCATTGGAACCCTTCGGTGTCTGTCCGGACACGGGCGGGCCTTGCGAACCCGGACCCTGGGAGCTGGGCCCTTGATTATCCTGACCCTGTGGATTAGGACCTTGGTCACCATGTCCTTGGCCGTCCTGGAGTTGGCCGGGCGAGCCCTGACCGTTCGGTCCTTGACCATTCAGACCCGGGCCGTTCTGTGCTTGACCGGGTGGACCCTGGTCGTTCAGGCCTTGCCCACTCGGACTCTGGTCGTTCGGGCCCGGGCCGTTCTGTGCTTGACCGGGCGGACCCTGACCGTTCGGTCCTTGACCATTCGGTCCCTGGTCGTTCGGACCTTGGTCGCCATGTCCCGGGCCGTTCTGTGCTTGACCGGGCGGACCCTGGTCGTTCGGGCCTTGACCATTCGGTCCCTGCCCATTCGGACCCTGGTCGTTCGGTCCTTGCCCATTCGGACCCTGGTCGTTCGGTCCTTGGTTGTTTTGTACCTGACCGGATGGACCGTGGCCATTCGGACCTTGGCCACCCTGGCCGTTTCCTGGATTTGTCGCCGGACCGTTTTCTGAATGCGCGCCGGGATGTTCGATCACGGCGGGTCCTGATGCGCCAGGGCTCTTATGTCCACCGCCCGCAGAAAGGAGCTTGCGATCTTCGAGCCATTCCAGCTCTCCGATCGGAGCGGTGGGTTTCACTCGTAGCCTGTTGTGGATGGTAAGTGTTCGAAACGATTTGCGGATGCATTGATGATAGCGGTGCAGGCGCATGTTCTCATCTCCCTCCAAGAATAGCTCCTGGCGATCCTGGGTAACGGAGATCTGATCCGTGGCAGCCTCTGGTGAATGTCCGCCGCGGCCCGCCTCGAAGGCGCTCAGGGCAGAAGGACTTCAAATCGCAAAACTCAAGCCGATGATTAATTTTTCAGCTACCGGCCCATTCACGCAGACGTGTGCATACCCGCGCGCATCCGCTTGCGCGCCGCCCCTCACGTAGCGAGCGAGCCTCCAAGTGATCAGGGAGCTGGCCGAAGCCGTTTTGGGTTCTGTCGCATGGCTCCTGGACGCTCGTCAAAGCGATCCGAAGGACTGCGGCAGCCAGCAGCGCGGAGCTTGCCGTCGTGCACAGATACGCTTACCGAGCGACGCAGTCGCCGCTCGTCGTGATGGGGGAGGCGAGGATTGACCGCCATGGAGTTCGATCGCTACCGATCGCGGTGTTGCTTGAAAACACGCCCCTCGAATGCTGAAGTCGTAGCGAATTCGAGGCTTTTTCGGCAACTGCCAACTCTTGAGGATCCGGCCTCGAAAGATTTCTCGCTCTTACGAACTCACAAATTGGCCGAACGGACGTTTCCTATCGCAAGGAGAGTACTTTGGTCCGTGATGATGACCCACCGAGACAGAACTTAGGAGAGCTCGGCTCGGATGGCTTTGCCGCGGTGGTTCGCGAGCACTGGACCTCCGTGTACCGGCTCGTCTATTGCTCGCTCGGTGACGCGCACGACGCTGAGGATCTCGCCCAGGAGACGTTTCTCCGTGCGTGGAACCGCCGCGATACTTTTCAACCGGGCACATGCATGCGGGTATGGCTGCTTCGTATCGCCGCAAACGCCGTTTGTGACCTCGCTCGCCGTCGCAAGCGTTTGACATTTATTACGTTAGAGCACGACCCAGCGGACGAGCAATCGCCTGCCAGGCATCTGGAACTGGCGGAGGCGGGCGCGATCCTGCGGATTGCTTTGGAGCAGCTTTCCGAAATGACCCGGATGGTCTTTCACCTGAGAGTCCAGGAAGACCTGTCGTTTCGCGACATCGCGGAACTTGTCGGGACGACCGAGCAAGGCGCCCGCTGGCACATGCACCAGGCCCGCACAAAACTGGCGAAATCGTTGTCCGATAAACCTTCTGCCTAAGCTCGCGGAACCACCCTCATGGACTGCCACAACGTACAGCAGATTCTACTCAGCGACGACGGTCTCTCCGTCGAGGGATTTCCACGTGCGGAGTTATCCAACCATATCGCTCAGTGTGAGGATTGCCGGCGGCTGCAATCCGATCTGGCGCGTTTGGACGAGGAATGGAGGGCGATCCCGCTCCCGGCTTCAGCGGAACAGGCGCGGGACGATTTCCTTGCACGCTTGTCCGAACCGACGTCCGCTCCGGCGTTTGCACGACGTCGACGCTTCAAGGTATCTCGGTGGCTAATCGCGGCCTCGATTCTGGTTGCGCTGGGGTTAGGTGGTGGACTGTTCGTAGCGATCCCGCGTGCAGAGGCCTCCGCCGATGTGGTCGAGCGTCTGGTCGACTGGAACCTTAGCCTCGCCCGCGCTTCGGCTCCCGAAGAGCGGAACCGGATCCTGGCCGATCACGCATCGGATCTTTCGCGAGACGTGCGTAACGCGAGTCTTCCAACAGAGGACAAAGACCTCGCGGAAGCGCTCCTCGCCAACGCCCCATGGCTGGCGCGCAACGCCGATCCCCTTGCTGAAGCGGACCACTTCAACGAGCTTGCCAATAAGCTCTTCAAGCGCTTGAGCCGTGCTTCGCGTGGAGGCGACGCTCGCCGCGTCGCGCAGTCGGCACGTCTTTATTCGCGCGTCGTCGAGCTGGGCATCGAGTCGAAGATGGACGTCATCGAGCGGTCCGGTGCGCTCGACTTTGAACGCCAGCGGCGCCTCGAGCGTCTCATCCTCAGCGACTCCGATCGCATGAACGCTCTGGTCGCGCTTCTCGAGCGAGCTCCCGACTCCTCGCGCAAGGAGATCAGACGTGCCCTGAAGATCACGAACCAACGGCCCAACAGGGCCGCGGAGCGTCGCGCGGAAAAGAAGAATCGTAAATCGCCTTGAGCGCTTTTCTGACGCTCGTGATTCCGTCAGGCCAACGACGAATTCTCTAGAATCGGTGCTCATAACAACTCACAAACTCCTCGCCGCGTCGTTTCTTGGCGGTGCAAGACGAGACGATCCGACACGACGAATGTGCGATCCGGTCCTCGCCGAGCTCAGTCGTCGAACGCGTTGACCCCTCAATCAAGGAAACCTGGCATGCGACACCTTCTTCGCTTCGTCCTTTGTACCCTGATCCTGGCGTTCGGCGCCGGGCGGCTCCCGGCCGAGGAGATCAAGGGAAAGCTCAAGAGCGTTGACCGAGACAAGAACACAGTCACTCTCGCAGTCGGCGATGCGGAGAAAACCTTCAGCGTCGCCAATGATGCACGGATCACCGGCCAGTTCGGCAAGAAATTGAAGAAAGCGGTGACTCAGGATGTGGTCGGGGGTCTGAAAGGACTGAAAGAGGGATCGGACCTGACCCTCACGAGTGCGGGCGAAGGCAAGGTCACCGAGGTCAAACTTGACGGCCTCCAGCCCAAGGTCAAGCAAAAGAAGAAGAAGAAAAACAAGTAACACGAGCAATGATCTGGGGTGCCGGTTCGCGGGTGTTCGCGAACCGACGAATCGACCATCCCGCCGCGCGAAACGAGGGTCAAAGGCATGTCGCGAACTCGAATCATAAAGGGTCTGCGGGGGCTTCTGCTCCTGGCGCTCGTAGGGCAGGCCGAAGCGGCCGCTCCCGCGAAGCCGAACGCCGGGACCAGTGCCCATGCGCTGGCCCAACGTATCGACGCGTTGATCGAGCAGAGCCGCTCGTCTAAGGATGTCACGCCGGCGCCGCTTGCCGACGATGCGGAGTTCCTGCGGCGGGCTTACCTGGATCTGACCGGATTGATTCCCTCCGCCGACACGGCCGCGAACTTCCTCGCGAGTCGCGACCCTCACAAGCGAGCCAAACTCATCGACGAGCGGCTCGCCAGTCCCGATTACGGTAAACATCAAGCCGAGACATGGGAAACGCTGCTGATGGTTCGCGACTCGACCAATCGGCGCCTCAAGAGTGAACCGTTCGTCGAGTGGCTGAAAACGCGGTTCAACGAGAACCAACCCTGGAATCGACTGGTGAACGATCTGCTCACGGTCACCGGGACTCAGGGCGATAGCGGTGCTGCGACGTTCTTCATCGCGTTGCGCACCCCCGACAAGCTCAATGACCAGGTCTGCCGGCTCTTCCTGGGCGTGCGCCTCGAATGCGCCCAGTGTCATGACCACCCGTTCGCTCCTTGGAAGCGCAAGGATTACTGGAGCATGGCCGCGTTCTTCTCCAAGGTCCGCGCAGGGGGCAAGAAGGTCGGAAAAGGTGAACCCGAAGTGGTGAACGAAAGCGGCAAGGAAAAGAAGGCGCCCCTGCCGGACTCGGCCCTCAACCTGGCGCCCAAGTTTCTCGGTGCCGACCAGCCCAAACTCAGCGCGAGTGAACCGTATCGCCCTGCGCTTGCCCAGTGGATGACCAACCCGGAGAACCCGTTCTTCGCCCGCGCGATGGTCAATCGGACGTGGGCCCAGTTCTTCGCCCGGGGGATCGTCGAACCTGTCGACAATCTGAGCGCGGATCCGACCGGAGAGCCGGAACTGCTCAAGGAACTCACCGCCGAATTCACGAAGTCCGGTTTCGACCTCAAGTATCTCATCGGGGCGATCTGTAACAGTCAGGCCTATCAGCGTGCCAGCGGGGCTGCGAGCGAGGGGAACTCGCCCGATGAACACTTCGCGCGGATGGCGATCAAGCCTCTCACGCCTGAACAACTTTACGATTCCCTTGCGATCGTCCTGGGACACAAGGGCGAGACCCCCAAGGAAGCCCGCAAAGCGGCCAAAGAACAAGCAATTAAATACGAGCCGAAATCACTCCGCGCAAAGTTCATCGCCTTCTTCGACGTGCCGGACGGTGCGGATCCCACCGAGTACGGCACCGGCATTCCACAGGTGCTCCAACTGATGAATTCGCCCGAGATGAATAAGGGATCTGTTTTGCTTGACGACGCGCTCGCCACATCGCGGACGCCCGCGCAGGCTGTCGACCGGCTCTATCTCGCGACTCTTTCGCGATACCCCTCAAAGGCCGAACGCACACGGATCGAAGCCTTCCTCCACCAATCGACGCGCACCTCTACGTGAGGAGTTCGCCGACCTCCTCTGGGTGCTTTTGAATACCAGTGAGTTCACGCTCAATCATTGAGAAATCAAGGAGCCGGTTCCATGGCCAATGTTCACCGCTCTCTCGCGTGCTCCAGGCGCGAACTGCTCCGATTCGCGGCGGCAGGTGCGTCGTTCACTTCGCTCTCGGGCTGGCTCAACGTGCTTGCGACCCGCGCGGCAGAAACAGGGGTGAAGCCCAAGTCGTGCATCCTCCTCTGGATGGAAGGAGGCGCGAGCCACAAGGACACTCTCGACCTCAAGCCCGGGACGAAAGACGCCGGCGAATTCAAGCCGATCGCGACCTCCGTGCCCGGAATCGAAATCAGTGAGCATCTGCCGCAAATCGCCAAGCAGATGCACCATGGGGTGCTGCTCCGGGGCATGAGCACAAGTCAAGGGGCACACGGTCCAGCCCGCTACTATATGCATACAGGCTATCGGGAGGGCTCGGGTGGACTGGTTCATCCAAGCCTCGGCGCCATCGCTTCAGCCGAGTTGGGAAAGGCGGACGTCGCGCTACCGAATTTCGTTTCGGTCGGCGGCAAGTTCGGCTACGGGGCAGGTTTCCTGGGAGTCCGGCATCAGCCGCTCATCATTGAGGATGCCGCCAAGGGCGTCGCCAATCTGCGACCACCAGTTGATGGCTTGCGGTTCGGTGAACGGCTTGGACTGCTCGAAGACATGGAGCGGGGTTTGCTACGCACGGCTACGAGTCAAGCAGGGCATGACCACCTCACGACCTATCAGCGGACCGTCGCGCTGCTCCGGTCGAAGGAAGCCCAGGCGTTCGATATCGAGCGTGAACACGCCTCCGTCCGCGCGGCGTATGGCGAGAGCGCCTTCGGGCGAGGGTGCCTCCTCGCCAGACGTCTTAACGAGGCTGGTGTACCGTTCGTTGAGGTATTCTCCAACGGATGGGACACGCACAAGGACAACTTCCCGAGGGTCAAGAAACTCTCTGGCACGATTGATGCGCCGATCGCGAGACTGATCACTGAGCTCGAGTCCTCCGGGCGTCTCGACTCGACGCTTGTTATCTGGATGGGTGAGTTTGGCCGAACCCCCAAGATCACCGCGAACCAGGGCACTCCGGGACGCAACCATTATCCGCGCGCCTGGAGCCTGGCCCTCTTCGGCGGCGGCATCAAGGGGGGGCAGGTGATCGGCAAGACCGACAAGGAGGGCGCCGAGGTGATCGAACGACCGATCTCGGGTCTCGATTTTCTCGCGACGGTCTGCTCAATCCTCGGCGTGGACTACACCAAAGAGAACCCCACGCCGATCGGACGCCCAATACGGATCGTCGAGAAGGGTGCAACGCCGATCAAGGAGCTCGTGGGCTGAGTGAGATGACGCAGATGCAAGCAACGTGTCACTGAAAACGTCGAGGTTCGACGGGGGTGGGCTTCGCAGTCGGGTGCAATTCACGCCCACCCCACCGAACTCAATTCCCAACGGTTCCGGATCACATCGTCCGGTCGACCGCCTCAGCAACACGCCGGCATTGCTGCATCACCTGGGCGAAGACCGCCGGTGTGATGGTCTGGGAACCGTCGCTCATCGCGTGCTCGGGATCCTCGTGCACTTCGATGATCAGCGCATCGGCCCCGGCCGCGACCGACGCCTTACACATCGGAGGGACCAATCGAGCTTTCCCCGTGCCGTGGGACGGATCCACCACCACGGGGAGGTGGCTCTTCTCGTGCAGGTAGGGCACTGTCGCGAGCGGCAGCGTAAAGCGTGTGTGTTCCTCGAATGTACGAACCCCGCGCTCGCAGAGCATGACGTTGGGGTTGCCCCGGTCCAGGATGTACTCCGCGGCCAACAAAAACTCGTCGATCGTCGCGCTCATCCCGCGCTTCAACAGGGCGGGTTTGCCCGAGTCGCCCACAGCCTGAAGAAGCTGGTAATTCTGCATATTTCGCGCGCCGATCTGAAGCACGTCGGCGTACTCGGCGACCATGGGAACGTGTTCCGGCGCCATGACTTCGGTGACGATCGCCAGTCCAGTTTCGTCCCGCGCTGCGGCGAGCATCTTGAGACCTTCTTCCTTGTGGCCCTGGAAGCTGTATGGGCTGGTCCTGGGCTTGAAGGCTCCCCCTCGCAGGCCCGTCGCTCCGCGCTCCTTGAGCTTGCGCGCGATAGCCACGATCTGGGCCTCGTTCTCGACCGAACACGGTCCAGCGATCACCGCGATCTTCGTGCCGCCCACTTCGAGCCCGCGTGCCCGAACGACCGTACGTTCGCTCTTCAACTCGGATGAGGCCCGTTTGTAGGGGGCCATGATGGGCAAGACTTTCTCGACGCCTGCACCCGCTTCCAATGTTTCGATGAGACCCGGCCGTTCCTCGCCGATCGCGGCGATCACGGTTTGGTGTGCGCCTCGGATCACCTGGGGCGACAGGCCCAACGAGGTGATGTGTGCGGCTGCGTGCTCCACTTGCTCCGCCGTCGCGTCAGCCTTCATCACAACAATCACGGTACCCCGCCCTCCACAAACGAATTTGGGTCACGCCCCGGGGAGTTCGATGCGAACGAATAGTAACCCTGCCCCAACGTAAGAACCGCACCCGCGGTCCTAAAACAAACAAAGGCCCCGGAACCCTAACTCAGGTCCCGGAGCCTTTGGTGTGTTTTCTCTGGAAGAGAAGAGCGGTCGATCCTGACTAAACTCCGCCCAAGGCCCGGCAACCTGTGGAGTACCCCGTAAAGTACAGGGACCACCAGCCACAATACGACCCAGTGCCAGGGAGGACGAAGGACCGGCTCACGTGTTTTCGGAATCCTCGTAATCGGCCGTCAAGTTCGCAGGTAAAGCAGGCCAGGTCCGAACAAGCCGGACCTGGCCGTGCGCAAAAATCAGACTGGTATGCGGCTTGCCCGACGGGCAACCCGTCGGCTGCCGTTAGGCGAGCCGCCCCTGGTTGTCACTACACACGCGATCACCTCCCTCTTGTTAAGCCACCTCGGTCCCACGGGAGTCCAGCCTCGAGTGGAAGCGAGCTTTAGCCCGTCGTACCACGTCCGTACGACCCAAGTCGGTTGGGTGTGTGCGACCTCACCGACACTTTCACTATACCAACCCGGAAGCCGCGATCAACCGTCTCGTGGGAAGGTTTGCCGATTTTCCTGCGCTCGTGGGTAGGCTACGACCGATTTTGCGGCTTGAGACAGCCGTCTGATTCGCAATCAGCGGTATCGGCTTGTTCAAAGCGGGTTCTCCGCGCTGAGCGGGTCCACGCCGCCTTCGAGCGCTTCAATGGCGTTGAGAACGCGGCGAGCCTCCGAAGCGAGCTGTCCCAAACGCGGCTCGTCGCCATCGAGTTGGTCGATCATCGTGCGGTGATACCAGAGAACCTGCTCTCGGTCCGCGTTGAACTGACTCCAGATGGGCTTCTTGTCTCGAAGGTCCATCTCGATACTGATCAGGTTGTTCAGCTTGTCGGCCAGGATCACCGCGCGGCTCGCCAAACCCGCCTCAACGAGGACGGCGAGATGATCGCGTTTGCGATCAATCCACGGCCGCTTGTTTCCCAGGCTATCCGTCTTCTGCTCGGAGCAATCACTCACAATTCCGGCGACTTCAGACCCAAAGAGTCCCTCAATCTCGGCAAGTGTCGCTTCGGTGTCCTCGACCGCGTCGTGCAGCAGGCCGGCAATGACGACGTTCTCGCCGAAGCCCGAGCGATCGAGGATCAAGGCGACCCCCATCACGTGCTCGACATAAGGTATCGCCGATCCTTTCCGGAGTTGCCCACGGTGCCAGTAGGACGCGCACCGCAGAGCGCGAACCAGGAGAGGACTGAGCAACTCCAAACGTTCCGGCATTACCAATGCTTCTCCGGGTTGGAAGACAGACGCCGTCAACAGTTTGTGCGAACAAAAAAGAAAGGAGACCAGGCGAGTGGCTCCTGGTCCCCTGGAATCATCGATCTGTTTCGCGGCGCCGTCAGTTCACTCGCACGTCGAGTGGCGTGCGACCCGCAAGAGCCGATTGACGCGGCGTGCGACCTCGAGGCGGTGAGTCAGGAAGCCGATGTGTCCCGCCCCTTCCAACGCCTCAAACCGTGCGCCGCTGATCGCCTCGGCTAACGCGCGCTGCCGTGCCGGCGGCACCACGATGTCGCGAGTCCCCCCAAGCACGAGCGTCGGAACATCGATCCGCCAGAGGCGATCGCGGACATCGAACGCATCGAGCAACCCGATCCGCTGCGCCACGATGCTTTGATCGGTTTCCCAGCACCGCTCCACGACGAAATCGGGAAGCGGTCCGGGCTCTGGCTTTCCACCGTGAAGGAGGTTGAAAAACTGGTTCACGAAGCCGTTGTCGCTCGGTAAGGGAAACCGTTCCAGAACCCGTCTGGCGATCGTCGTTCCGAGCGTCGCTCGAAAACGTGCCTCAGCCCCAAACACGGTGAGAGCACTCAGGCGTTGGGGATATTCGACCGCGAACTCCAAGGCCACCGCCCCGCCAAATGAGACGCCCAGGACAGCCGGCCGTTCCAGACCAAGCCGCTCAATCAACTCGGCAAGGTCGTGGGCGTGATCCCCCAGGTCAGACGCAAGGCTCATCCCCAACGGAAATCGGTCTCCGCGCAGACCACACGCAAAAACCCGGTATCGCTTCGCCAACAGGTGAGCGAGGGGAGCTAATAGTTTCCAACCCCCCGCCAGCCCCGGCACAAGAACGATCGGTTCACCCGTCCCCATTTCCACCACATCCACCGAGTCACCCTGGAGGCGGACCTGATGCTCCTTCCCCTCATGGAAGTGACTCGATAGCAACCACTCAAAGCGCCGTTTGCCTGCCAACCGCATGGAATCCCCCGAGCACCGGCTGGGTGTCGATCATGAAGGCTACTCGTGTGCAGCCAGTCCCACCGACAGAATCCTTTGGCAGTTTGCGTACCACCCCGAATTTGGTCCGAAGGATTACGATTTGAGCGCGCTCCGCCCTCCAATTCGAGCCGCCTTGAAACGCAGCCTCGTCATCGAACTGACGAAAAATCGTCACCGCCTAATCGATCTACAACCATCACGAGAAAAACGGGAAGCAAGAGTGCCATCGCAAATTACCTATCATCCCCAAAACCACTTTGTGGACACTTTTAATGGAGGTTGCCGAGCGACCCCGAGGAGCATACGGACCTGCTTTTTATACAGATCACCCAAACCTAATTTCCCCCCGCCATCGACATCATCCCACCCCAAAAACTCCGGATGTCGAAATTTCGTTAACGGTTTCCTTGAGTTTCGTCGGGGATTCGTTAGGCTATCAATCGCTAGGATCATCCAAGAGCCACCCTGAATGTTCACTGGAGCCTGATTCCGACATGCCATTCCGCCGGCTCGCTCCATCGAGATTTTTACCTAGCGATGCTGCAGTTGCACCACGGACTGGGGGGATCTCGCTACTGGAATCCGTGCTGACTCGCAGGGGGCTTTTGAGTCTCTTTTCAGTCGCCGTGCTTCTGTATTCCGTTGCGGTGCTCTCTGTGGTCGCATGGATGGGCGATATCGGGATCCGGTGCGTCTTTGGGATTGAAGTAAAAGAAGCGATCCCGAACGACTACGCGTGGGACGACGCTCGCCCGCGAGCCGGCGACACACTTCTGAGGATCGATGGACGGACGCTCGAAACCTATTCCGATTACATCAAGGCTTTGCGAGGTCTGGGAAACAACGTTGGCCAGTGGATCGACGTCTCCTGGCGCGACCAATCGACAGGGGAGACTCGGGTCGCCAAGGCTTTGATTCGATATCGTCCGCTCTCAACCTACATCTGGTCGTGGCTTTGGTTCTTGCAGGAGTTGGTGATTTTCGCCATCGGCGCCCGGGTGTTCTGGAAGCGCCCCCACGACGACTCGGCGCGGCTCTTCTTCGGTCTCTGCATTGTCACGGTCGGCGCCTTCATGGGAGGCTACCACTGGACGGAGATCGTCGTGGAACCCATTTTAATTTACGGGTTTGCGGCGTTCGCGATCTTTGTCCCGGTCTTCAGCCTTCACTTCTATCTCGTCTTCCCGCGCCCCAATCCTGTCTTCGCGCGCTATCGGCGCCCTGTGCTCGCCGTCTTGTACGGAGTACCCTTGATTTATCTTGCGCTGCTCTGGGGGAGTATGCTCCGAGCACGCTGGCTTGGCGATCACCTCTACGATGCGTCGACGGTTTATCGTGCACTCCGCTTGGTGCGGGGCCTGGCATTGGGTTACATCGGGCTCTCGGTCGTTCTCTTCGGTCTCTGCATCCTCTGCCTCGTCGTCAGCTATCGCTCGGCGCGTTCGACCGCGGAACGAAACCAGGTGCGTTGGATCTTGCTGGCGTCCCTGATCTCGTCGCTCTTGATCGCTTACCTGCTGCGACAGGCATGGTTTGACCCCTCAACCCTGGGACGTGACAGTGCGGCGTGGCCGATGGTGGGCGTTTCGCTGCTTTACACGCTCGCGTACGCACTGAGCATCACGCGCTACAAGTTGATGCAGGTTGAGGAGATCATTAACCGAAGCGTCGTCTACTTCGTGTTCAGCGTGACGGCGGGGTTGCTCTACTCCGTCGTGTTGGTGCTCAGCGGGTTCGTGATTGGCGGGCCATTACGCGGGTCGACTCAGACCTCTCACGGCGCGATGGTGGCGGGCCTGACAGTCATCGTGATCCTGATCCTCTCGGAGATCGCTCGCGAGCGCTTCCAGCGGGTGATCGAACGCCGGTTCCATGGCGAGAAGTACAAGTTCGACGAAGCGATGGGCAAGATGCGGCTCGCGGTCGGCAGCCTGGTCGATCGTGAAACATTGGGGCGGCGATTACTGGAAGCGGCCGCCGAGGTGCTGCGTTTGGAGTGGGGAGCGATCTATCTCGCCGAGACTGCGGAAGGGCCGTGGAGGCTCGCCGCGTGCTACGGCCCCGCTCCGGACGAACAAATCCTCAACGCGAACAACGCGCTCGTTCAGCGCTTGCAAAAGGCCCCGGCCATGCGCTTGCCGCACGCGATGTCCCTGTCGACAGCCTCGGATCGGGCGACCGACGCCATGATCGCCCTGGGCGGCGAGGCGGCGCATGCGCTCGACGCCGACGGGACCCTTGGCGGCCTCCTCGTGCTCGGGCCGAAACGAAGCGGGATGCCGTACGAGGATGAAGAGTTATCCTTCCTCGGTGCCTTGAGCTCGGTCGCCGCCCTCGCACTGCACTCCGCCGACATTCAGACGACGCTCGAAACGCTCAACCAGGAACTGCGCGAGAAGGTCGAGGCGATGGAGAGCCTGCACCGCGAGGTGCGTGACAAGGCCCAAAAGATCGCCGAGCAACAGCGCCGGATCTCGATCCTGCAAGATCAGCTCATGGATCGAGGCGACCTGGCGCAACCGCCGCCCGCCGAATGGGACGCGCGGCCGGGCGCCTTCGACGAGATCAAGGGCTCGAGCCCGGAAGTCCGCATCATGATCGAGCGGGCCCGAAAGGTCGCGGGCAGCCCGTCCGCCGTTTTGATTCGTGGCGAGAGCGGAACGGGCAAGGAGCTCCTCGCCGCGGCCATTCACAATGCAAGCGCCCGGGCCACTCGGCCGTTTGTCAAAGTCCACTGTGCGGCGCTCTCGCAAAGTCTCCTTGAAAGTGAGCTCTTCGGCCACGTCAAAGGGGCCTTCACGGGTGCCGACCGCGACCGGATTGGGCGCTTCGAACAAGCGAACGGCGGCACCCTGTTCCTCGACGAGATCGGCGACATCAACCTGGAGGTCCAGACAAAGCTGTTGCGCGTCCTTCAGGAGATGTCGTTTGAGCGCGTCGGGAGTTCACAACCGATCTCTGTCGATGTTCGCATCCTGGCGGCAACGCACCAGGATCTCGAGGCGTTGATCCGCTCGGGGCGGTTCCGCGAGGACCTCTACTATCGCTTGAACGTGTTCAGTCTGCGTACGCCCGCCTTGCGCGAGCGGCGAGAAGATATCTTCGAGCTGGCCGTGCACCTGCTCCACCGGCATGCTCAGCGGGCCGGCAAGGCGGTCACGCACCTGGACGAAGGGGCCGTCGAGTCACTGGTTGCCTACGACTGGCCGGGGAACATTCGCGAGCTTGGGAACGTGATCGAGCAGGCCGTTGTGCTCGCCGACGGGCCTGCGCTCACGCGCGAAGACCTCCCTCCGGAGATCCGCCAGCCCGGCCGCCGCCGGCTTCGATTGACCGCATCTGCAACAACGAGCCGCACGGGCGATTCCACGGGACGCCACACCCACGCGGGATGGAGTGAACCGCCGCCCCCTGTCGAGGAGGACTGGGACGCTGAGGTCATGGCCTACGAGCGCCAGCGCCTCCTGGACGTATTGAATGAGGCCCATAGCAACAAGAGCGAAGCCGCTCGGCTCCTGGGGATGCCAAGGAGCACGTTTTGCAGCAAGCTCAAGAAACACGGATTGCTCTGAGGGTGACACACCCCAGCAGCTCCAATAACCGTTGCTGGGGATCTCTCGTTCACCCCTGTCGTCCTTACGGCTTCTTCTCCGAGGTCCCCGGCACGAGTTTCATGGTCGAGGTTTGTTCCTCGGTCGAAGTGATGTCGGCGTTTTGAAACTTGTAGGCGACGTCGTTCTTGTCAAGCACGTCACTGGACGTCATGCGCCCGGCCTCGTTGTCAAAGAGGAAGGTTCCCTTGATGGTATGTGAGATCGGCTTGATGTCGCTCTCCGGCGTGCTCGGGTCGCGTTTCAATTCAACCTTGATGTCCAGCCCGATTTTCTGGACGCCCGGCGCGTCGCCAGGGCCTTCGAGCGTGTAAGTTTTGGTGTGTGTTTCAGTGCCCAGCGGCGGTACCGGCACGGTCATAATCTGGCTCCACGACTGACCTTTTGCGAGATCCGTTTTGGGAAAGGCCACGCTCGCGTCGACCATCGCTTTTTTGTATTTATCTTCGGAAAAGGGTTCTGCGGAACCTGAGCTACCGGCACCCTCGCGCAGGGCCTTCGCAACTTTCGCCGGGATCTGAACGTCGCTCACAGCGCCTTCCGGAGTCATCTTGAACGTGAACTCCGCACCGACCATCGCCTTCAAGGGTGCCATCATCCGCGCGTTCGTGCGGTCGTCGTCCTGATCGGAGTCGAAGTCGATTTTCTGAAGGCCCGTGTCGACATGAATCCGCACGCGCTCGAACTTCTGCGTCATCTCCGCGTTGCCGCTTCCGTCGACGCGCTTCACGCTCCTCGAGAGGTCAATGGTTTTCGAGATGCTCGACTTCCGCACTTCTTTGCCATTCTCCTTGAGCGTAGAGACCGATTTCTGCTCGATCACGTAGTGCAACGTGTCGCCGGGCTTGAGCTTCCAGCGCAACGTCTCGGCCTGAATCGAGGGCGCGGCGACGACCAGCGCCGACAGCACGAGGGCTCCCTGCCACAGCGGTGAATGCTTGGATGTCCGCATCACAATCGACCCTTATCACAAGGGGTTCCGGTTCGCCGCCCCGCGAGTGGCGCTAGGGACGTTACGAGTCCCACCGGCCGAACGTTCGTGCCTGCGAGTACCGCGGCTTTCGCCCTTATTCTCGAAATCCCGCGGATCCTGGCAATGGGAATCCGAGTGCGGGCGTTAGTCGTCGAGGGTCCGCATCCAGCGAAGCAGAATGAGCAACGCAACAAAGTCGTAAACGGCATGCGCAATCATGACGGCGAGCAAATTTCCTGTGACGAGCCAGACTCCCCCGAGGTAGAGCCCGAGGAATCCCGCGATCACGGCATAGCCCGGCGTGATCGGGTGAAACGCCCCAAACACTAAACTTGCCAGCAACAATCCCGTTCCCGTACCGAGCGCGCGGCACAGGGCGCCCTGGATGACGCCTCGAAACAGCATTTCCTCACCCACTCCTGCGGCGAGCGAGATCAATGCGAGATCGGTCCAGGGGCGCAGCCGGAGCAGGGGACGGACCTCGCGATCGAAAAAGCGCACGATTCGTCGAAACGGCCCCAAGGGCCAGCGCACGGCGAGTCCGAGGAGCGCCAGCATAGGCAGCGTCGCGAGCAGGCCGGCGCCCACGGCACGTAGGGACCACGCGAAATCCGCGAGCGGTTTCTGGCCCAGGAGCCAGCCGACGATCAAAGCAACCGGCGCAAGGCATCCCTCGAACACCACAGCGAAGACAATCAGGCTGCCAGAGTCTGGCCGCTCTCCGTCCAACTCATCTTGCGGTTCGTCCGAAATCACTCGCAAACGCTCGCAATGTTACGGCACAGCCCGCCGTCGGGATCTCACCGAGATGCCTGGAACACGACCACCCGAATGCTTCGATCGCGAGTTCGCTGGGAAGCGCAATCTCAACGCGGAGTAGCACTTTCGTGGAGTTCGCCCTGCAGCACCGTCACGGCTTTCCCACCGAGCAGCACGCGATCCCCGCGCACTCGAACGCGCACAACACCGCCTCGGGGAGATGCTTGATAGCCGACAAGCTCGGTCTTGTCCAGTCGCTCACTCCAGAAGGGACCGAGGCAGCAATGCGCCGAGCCGCACACGGGGTCCTCATCGACGCCAACCGCGGGAGCGAAGAATCGAGAGACGAAATCGAATCCGGCGGTGGACGCGCGACTGGTGACGATGATTCCTCGTACGGGCAGCGCGGCGAGCCGGCCGATGTCAGGCCGAAGCGTCCGCACGTGCTCCTCGGACTCGACTTCGACGAGCAGGTCGAAGGCATTCCGCGCCGCCAGTCGAACCGGAGTACCGAGAGCCTTCGACAACGAGTCCACATCCGTAGTCGGTGGCTCGATGCGCAGGGCTGGGAAATCGAGCTCAATCCAATCGCCATCACGACTTGCGGTGAGGACACCACTGCGCGTCTGGAAACGCGCGACAGAATCGAAACCAACGAATCCCTCTTCCCAGAGGACGTGCGCCGTGGCGAGCGTGGCGTGACCGCAAAGGTCGACCTCAACGGCAGGCGTGAACCAGCGGAGTCGAAACGCATCGCCTTCGCGGTGGAGAAACGCCGTTTCCGACAGATTCATTTCGCGAGCGACGTTCTGCATCCACGATTCGTCATGAGGCCCGGCCAGGACACAAACGGCCGCGGGATTGCCGCCAAACGGACGATCCGTGAACGCATCAACCTGTACGATCCTCTGCCCCATGGTTTGTCATCCCTCGAAAGTTGCCGAAGAGGTCCGCCGACCTCTTTTGACACAGGGGGAGCCGGCAGGTTCATTGGTCCACTTGACCGCTCGTCGCACGTCGCTCGCTCCGTCTCAGGCTAGCGACAGCCGCCGGCGTTGTCGATGCTGCCCCTGCGGCGATTTCGTTCGGACGCCGTCACACAGTCTGGGCCCTTTCGCCGGGCAGACTCGTCGGCTAGGGTATCTCTACATTGACGGGTCCAATACGCGACCGATCCTTCGAATCGCACCATGGAGAACGCGATGACACACAAGCTCCGGAAGTTGTTGTTGACAGCCTGTGCACTCGGATTGAGTGCCTTGGCGCTTGCGCCGGCCTTGCGAGGGGCCGACAAGGCCGCCGACAAACCGCTTCGCGCCCTCTACATTACGGGGGGGTGCTGCCACGACTATAACAACCAGAAAGTGATCATTCCCAAGGGCGTCAGTGCCCGAGCGAACGTAGAATGGACGATCGTACAGGAGGGGGGAACTTCCACCAATCACCGGATCAGCATCTACGAGAAGGACGATTGGGCCGATGGCTATGATCTGGTCGTGCACAATGAGTGCTTTTCCGCGGTCAACGACCCCGCGTTCGTCGAGCGTGTCATCGCGCCGACCCGCAAAGGGAAGCCGACCGTGCTCATTCACTGTGCCATGCACACGTTCAGCAGCATGAAGACCGACGAATACCGCGAGTTCATCGGAGTGACCACCCGGCGCCACGGGCCCCAGCAGCCGCTCGAGGTCAAGAACCTCGAGCCCAAGAACCCGATCATGAAGACGTTCCCCGAGGTCTGGAAGACGGGGAACGAGGAGTTGTACGCCATCGAAAAGGTCTGGCCCGGCACGACGTCACTGGCCCAGGCCTACGCGCTCGACAACAAGCGCGACCACACCGTCATCTGGTCGCACACCTACGGCAAGGGACGCGTCTTCGGGACCACCTTGACGCACAACAACGCCCACATGCAAGACCCCGTATATCTCGACATGCTCACGCGCGGCCTGCTTTGGGCCTGCGACAAGCTCGACGACGAGGGCAACCCCAAGCCGGGTTACGGTCCGTCGGCTGCGGCGGCTGAATGAGGTCGCGTCGATCGTCCTGACGAGAGGACGGGCTCGAAAGAGAACGGCCCGTCCTCCCGGTCGGCTGACGTTGGCGGCTGCGTTCATTGCTCAGCGATCCAGACGGGCTGCGTGAACAAGCCGTTCGTCGCAACGTCCCAAGCCTCGAGACGGAGCCACTTCCGCCCCTTCAGATCAAGCTCGTGAGTAAACCTCCGTCGGCCGAACGACTCGGTGTCGGACACGTCGATGGTCTTCCGATAGACGCGTTCGCCATCGCCCGAGATCAGTTCGACGAGCTTGAGCGGGAAGGTCCATTCGATCTCGAGCTTCACCTCGAGGGATTCCTCAGACCCGAGCCGCAGCGTGTCGCCACTATGCTTGCCGCCGACGTCAAACCCGTGGGCAATGATTTCACCCGTCGTCACGAAGAACCGGCCCCCGCGGAGAGCGTCGAGGACAGGCTGCCAACCTTCGTCGAAACGAGGAACACGGTCGAGTCTGAGGTAGTTGACATTCATGTGGCCGTAGAGTTCGTGCGTGTGGTCGATCTTGAAGACGTCGACCTCACCGGGCATGTACTTCCGTTGACCCCAGTTGGCCATGTCGTCGAGCAGGTCGAGCGCACGCGTGCCGAGTTTAGGCTGAGAGAGGTCGGCCGGCATGCCCTTCCAAGCGGCGCCCAGCCAGGAGTCTGCCTTGTAGAAGTCTTCGTCCTTGTACCCATCGGGCGTCCAGCTTGACGCTTTGATCCGCGGGTGGGCGGTCCAGGCGAGTCCGTGCTCGCGTTGGAGGAGCATCATCATGTCCTCGACGCTGCCGACGTGATACACAGTACCACGGCTCGGATCCTGTTCGGCGAAGGGTTGATCCTTCCCTCGCACCATCGTCCAGTAAACCGGTCGGGGAAAAAAGAGCATGTAGTGCCCGGCGTCCTGGCCGCGATCGCGACGGCGCAGGCCGAGGTAAGCGTTCGCCTCTTCGCCCGGTAGTAGCAGCAGCCTTGGATCCGACAGCCGCCGGCACTCCGCGAAGAGCGCATCGAGCTCAGCAATCCGTACCGGCCCTGGGTCTCGGGGATGGCCGTCACCGTGGAACTCGCCGAGGTGGACAATATTGACGTTCATGTCCTTGAACATATTCACCAAATCGGGGATCGTTCGGCTCTTCTTCTCCTCGATCTCTTTCATCGCCGCCAGCGCGATGGCCATGTGCCAGTGACTGGTGAATGTGACGTGGCCGGACAGGTCGGGGAAGCGATCGCCATGGGTGTAGCGAAGCACGTTGTCGAGCGTTTGTCGCGCGTTTCCGGGCGAAAGCAGCAGGAACATTCCGAGGTGTTGCGTCATGCCTGGTGGGGCGCTAATCCACGGGGCAAATGAGCCGCCGCCGGTTTCCGATTGGCGAATGCCGAACGCGAATCGATCTTCGAGCTTTCGATGGCCTTTGCCGAACCACACATAACGCAAATTGTCGGTCAGATCGCGTGCGAAGAAATACTGGTGCGGCGGCGGGAAACACGCGACTGAGCCGTTCGCGCCTTCCGCGATGAGCGTGCGGTGCCGGACGGCCAGGGGACGATCGTCGTCTTTAGGCGCCAGCGTCTCGGACTGGAACTTCCCCTCGGTGTCCATCCATGACATCGACTTCCAGCTCGGCTCGCCGTCAGAGGCAAGTCCCATGTCGTAGAGATAGGCTCGACGATCCTCTCCGGTGGAGAGCAGGGTTTCGATCTGCACGAGTGGAGAGTGCGGGTACACGGTGAATTGCAAAGACCCGGAAAACGGACCGGCGGTAAGACCATCGACACGAATTGTCACATGATGCTTCATATCGATTGCGATCGTCCGCTTGCCCTCCCACCTGGCCTCGTAGGATTGATGAGGGCGCTGGGCCGGCGAATCGAAGAACGTATTGAAGACGCTCATCGAGGGCGGGCGCACCTCCGAGCCGACGCGAGAGCCAACCGTGACGAACGTAACGGGTTCCACGTCTTTGAGCAGAACCTTCCCGGAGTCCTGTTCTGCGTCCGAAGCCGCGATCGCCAGGCTGAAACTTACGGGATGACCCGCCCGTGGGGAAAACTCGAGGCGTCCGAACTGGCCGTCCGAAATCGGCCAGACGATGCACCTCCGCGCATTCTGGTCGTTTCCCTTTGAGTAGACCTTGATGCCCGAAGGGCCGAACGAGACGCTCACGGAACCGTCCGCGGCAATGCACGGCGAAACCGTCAAAAACAGCATCGCGAGTGCAAACGACCCGCGGCGTGCGTGGTGCATACGGATCATGACAATCTCCATGCAATCGATTCGGCGTAGGAATCGGGGGATTGCCCGGAAATCGTAGTGCCTTCGAACACCGCCGGCAATCATCCGCTCCTGCACTGGTATTCGTTGGCCCGTCACGACCGAATTCGATTCAAACGGGTTTCATTCGATATTCGCCCGGTCCCTACGAATAGACGTGTGGAACAGAACAGAGTCACGGCCACACATTGAAGGAAAGGAGGGAGCCGTGCGGATGAATACTCTGTGGACCAAGACCGCCTGGGGCCTTTCGTTCCTACTGGGACAGGCCTCGCTGCTCATGGGTCTCGCGATCGCGGTGACTTGGGGTTTCGCGTTCGCGCTGATCGCTGTCCAGAAGAATGGGCCCTACGCGACCTTACCAGTTGAGCCGCCGCTGATTGGATTGCTGCTGGGCGTGTTCGGTTGGTCGATCGCCCACGCGACGCATCAGAGGATCGGCCGGTACGCGGTGGCCGGGATGCTCATCAACGCCTTCCCGCTCATTCTCGCGTCGCTCTTGATCTGGCAGCGGGTGCTGCCGCATTGAGAGCGGCCAACCGACGGCATCCTGACCGGGGCTCCACGGTCGGCGTCAATAACGGTCGGCGATCCGGACTCGACGGCCCTCCAGCTTCAAGCGGCCTTCTGCGTAGAGGGAGATCGCTTCGGGGAGGGCCTTGCATTCGGCCTGGAAGACCCGTGCCGCGAGCGTATCAATCGTGTCGTCGTCCTGCACAGGCACGGTCTTCTGCAAGATGATCGGGCCTGTGTCATAGGTGTCGTCCGCGAAGTGCACGGTGCAGCCGGAGACCTTGACTCCGGTCTCGAGCACGGCGCGATGGACGGCCTGACCGTGGTAACCCTGGCCGCAGAACGCGGGAATCAGCGACGGATGAACGTTGATCACCCGGCCCTGGTAGTCCGGAGGGATCTCCAGCAGGGCGAGGAATCCGCCCAGGACCACGAGGTCGGCATTCTTTTGGCGAATCGGGTCGAATACCGAGGCGCTGAACTCCGCTCGCGTCTTGGCCGTCCGGGAGGCCAGTGCGAGCGGAATCCGCGCCGCTTCGGCCTTGGGAATGGCACCGATCCGCGGGCGGCTTGCGACGACCTGGACGATCGAGGCTTTGAGCTTGCGGGCTCGAATGAGGTCGATCAGGTTTTGGAGCGTCGTTCCCCCGCCCGAAACACAAACGGCCAGGCGGATGGGAGGGTCCGAGATCGGCGGAACCCGTGGAGAGTCGGGCATGGTGGTGACGGAATCAAGTCCGTGGAAGGAGTCATAAAGCAAGCGCGGATCGGGGAAACCGATCCGCACTATTATGACCCCGAAACGCAGATCCGTCACCGCGAATGACCGGTCGATGAAAAGTTGCTCAACGAGTCCTCGAACACGTCGTGGCCGAGGTCCTCCGCGTCGGCGTTCTGAAGCCCTCGGCTCCGCAACAGCCGACGGCCGAGAGGACCATAAACCGCGGCGAACTCGGTCCACGCTCGGTCGTCCGCGGAATCGTGGAGGCGGATCAGCAGGCTCGTTCGAGCTGTTGGGGCCGTGTCCATGCGTTGCACTCCCTCTGAGAGTCTGTCCCAATAGAGCGAGAAGCGTGGAAATGGGGACTGGCTCCGGACGTCTTCGGACGGTGCCTGTCCCCATTTCCACGCTTCTCGCTCCGCCGGAAAAGGGGGACAGGCACCTCGAAGACTCGGAGCCAGTCCCCCTTTTCCGGCTCCGCTTCACTTCCGGGACAGACT
>DAIDJG010000067.1 GCA_027451445.1 Singulisphaera sp. | reverse complement strand
GCACGGGCGATCTGTTCGATCGTCGGGGCAGCGATCACAAAGGGGGCTTCGTTCGCGAGCAGCCCCGCCACCAGGGAACGATCGAGCGGTCGGCGCTCCAGCTTGGCTTCGAGCGCGAGCCGGCTCAGCCAGCCGTCGAGCGGCCGGTAGCCATCAGCGGCCTCTGCCAGAGCTTCGACCCCGTCAGCGAGCAACGTCAGGCCGCGCCGGCGGGCCTGGTCGAGCACGTATCGCCGACGCGCGGTGAGACCTGGCGGGTCGACCCGAACGGCCAGGCCGCCGATCAAGCGGTTGACCAGCCGTCGCGGCCAGCCTGTCCACTGCGCTGGCCCGACCCGCGCGGAGACCGCCACCACCGCCCCTGCTTCATCGAGCGCATCGAGCGTGTGTGATAACTCGGCTAACGCCAAAGGTGCACGCTCCAGTGACTGAAGATCGTCGAGCACGAACAGGTCGAGTCGACGGAACCGTTCGCGCAGCTCAGTCCAGCCTCGTGACTGCGCGTCGGCACATGCGGCGGCGAACGCCTCCGCCTCCAGGTGGGCCAGCGCCGATTCGGGCCGTCGCACCAGCCGTTCGGCGACCAGGCCGGCGAGCAGGCGTGACTTGCCGACTCCCGACGGTCCGTGCAAGACCAAGGGGGAAACTCCCGCCGCATCCCCTCGCGCCAGGGCCAGAACGCTGGCGTGGGCCAGCTCGTTCTCCGGACCGGTGAGGAATCCGTCCCAGGGGCGGGCGGCGTCCATTACAGCCCTGCGCGGGGCGTCACGGTGAGCGTGAGCTCCTTCCCATCGCGCAAGACAACCACGTCAACGGTCCGCCCCGCCGGCACGGCGGTGCTGGCTGCGTAGACATCGGCCACGCTGGCGGTCCACCGGCCGTCGAGCGCCGTCAGGATATCGCCCTCCTTGATCCCGGCTGCCGCGGCGGGCGTATCGGGCCAGACGGTGGTGATCGGGACCCCGGCGGAAGCCACACCGCCAGTAGGGTCGCCGACCTTCATGCCCCAGAAGCCCTCGGGCGCCAGCATGCGATGTTTCGCGATTTTCGGACCGGTCAGCCGCGCTTCCAGGTCGCGGACCAGGTTCTTGACCTCGTTGTTCGAAGGCTCGAACGTCATCCGCTTGGCCTTGTAGTCGATCGACGTCTTGTAGCGCGCGAAGAACGTATAGCCGACGATGCCGTCCAGAGGGCGGCCCAGGAAGTCGCTCAGCAGTTTCAAGGTGGGATGGTCGAACACCACGACGGGCACCTTCTTGGCCGTGAGGTCGCCAATCTCCAGCTTCGCCACCTCGGCCTCGCCGCGCATTCCCATCAGAAACGCCCGAGGCGCATTTTCTGCCACAGCGCCGGAGCCTTCCGCGGCGCGGTTGCTCAAGAGCGTGACCGGTGCTCCCAAGTCGAAAATGAGCCGATAGGGCCCTTTGCCGTTGAGTTTTGCGGTGACGACCATGTGGTTCGACAGCAAGAGCTGGAACGGCACAACGATCTTCTTCGCCTCCACCGCCGACGGATCGGCCCACGCGGGCAACGCCAGAACCGGCAGGGCGGTCACAATCAGCGAGAGCAACTTACGTGTCTTGGTATTCATGGCTCAGAGGCCCTCCCCGGCGGTGAGGTTCAGCTCGAAACGGTCCTTGCCGTCGGAGAACGCGAGTGTGAGCGATTCGCCGGGCCGGATGCCAGCCACGGCGGACAGCGCGTCTGTGGCGTTCTTGATCGTCTTGCCCCGGACCTCGATCAGGTGGGCTCCGTTCTTGACGCCGCCCTTGGCCGCAGGCGAGCCGGGAAGGACACGCAACACGCAGACTTCGCCATCCTTTTCCGTCAGCTCGATACCGAGGAATCCGCGAGGGTGAAGCTGTTCCTCGGGCTCCTTACCGAGCGCCACGGCTGCAACTTTGGCGACGAGCCCGAGTGCGTTCAACGCCTGCCCCTTGGGAGCGGCCTGGGCGCCGTCGGGGGTCTTGGGAATGAGGATGTCCCTCGGTTCGAAGTCGAGCCGGGTCCAGGTCATCCGATCACGTGTGGGGTCGATTTCGAGCCGGAATCGGGCCAGTACGGTAAAGCCGAGGATGCCGTCGATCGAGGCGCCGGGGAGCCCCAGGGCGTTCATGCCAACGAGTTGGAATGGGTCCTCGACCCGCGCGTTGAGCTTGCCCAGATGAGCACCCCCCTCGAAGTCGATGCGGTCGACGGGGGTCCAGAACTCCTTGGGCGACGGCTTCAAACCGATCTTCTCGGCGGTCTCCGTCGCGATGAACAGGGCCGGCGCCCCGGTGTCGACGAGGAAGTTGAAGGGTCCTTTGCCGTTGATCCGGACCCGGACGAGGAAGTGGTTCGTGTTGGTGAGCCGGTAGGGAACCTGGTACGACCGGCCGACCTCCCGGTCCTGCTTCGGGTCGTCTGGGGCCAGGCCCGATAACGTCAGCAGCAATCCGAACCACACGAGCCGTCGATTCATGGGGACAAGTCCTGGAGACGAGTGTTTCGTACCCTCATTATCAGCGCGCCGGGACGGCTCGTCCATAAGACGTTGATCGTGCGACCGCAAATGGGCGGGAAAACCCTCCCGCCAAGGGTTTGCGGCGCGGCGCCGGGCGTGGTAAGTTCGATCCCCATATTCCCCCGTTTAACACACCCGGCAACCCCGCGCGAGTCGTTCTTCATGTCAACCGCCGCCCCACTCCCCAGCGCGCTGGACCGGGCCAGGAAAAAGGCATACCTCCGGCTGCTACCGCTTCTGTTTCTCTGCTATGTGATCGCCTACGTCGATCGAGCCAACGTGGCCATCGCCAAGCTGACGATGACGCGCGAGTTGCCGAACTTCGACAACGCCGTCATCGGCTTTGGTGCGGGGATCTTCTTCATCGGCTACTTCTTGCTGGAAATCCCCGGCACATTGATCGTGGAGAAGTGGAGCGCCCGGAAGTGGATCAGCCGGATCATGATCTCCTGGGGGATCGTGGCAGCGATGACGGCATGGGTGAAGGTCCCCTGGCATTTTTACACGATCCGGTTCCTTCTCGGCCTGGCGGAGGCGGGGTTCTTCCCCGGCGTGATCGTCTTCCTCACGCACTGGTTCCCCAGCCGCGACCGCGCGCGGGCGCTGGCCTATTTCTTCGTCGCAACTCCGATAGCCCAGATCATCAGTCCGAAGATCTCGAACGAGCTGCTCAAGATCGGTCTCGACGGCAATCCGCCGTTCCTCGGCATGGTGGGCTGGCAATGGGTCTACATCGCCTGGGGGATCCCCGCGGTATTGCTGGGGTTCATCGTGTTTTTCTATCTGACCGATCGCCCGGGCCAGGCGCACTGGCTGGAGGCCGACGAACGCGCTGCGCTCGAGGACGAACTGGCGCGCGAGAAAAAGCTGCACCACAGCGGGAAGCACTTTGGCGCCGTGAAAACCCTTGGCGACATCGGCCGTGTCGCGGCTCTGGCGGCGGCCTACTTCTTTGTGGTGACGGGCAACTACGGCGTTGAATTCTTCCTGCCGAGCATCCTCGAAAAGTGGTATGACCTGAAGCTCGACAATTTGACCTGGCTGGTGATTCTGCCCCCTATGGGCTCGCTCGTTGGCCAGCTCTTCATCGGCTGGAGTTCCGATCGCACACACGAGCGCATGCTGCACGCCTCGCTCCCAATCTACTTCGGTGCCGCTGCGCTGGTATCGACGGTGCTGATCGAGTCGCCCCCGCTGTGGCTCACGGTCACCCTGTTCATCCTGGCGATGATGGGTCTGAAAGCTTACTTGCCCGCCTTCTGGTCGTTGCCGAGCCTCTTCCTGACGGAAGCCGCGGCCGCCGCGAGCATTGGTCTGATCAACTCGGTCGGCAACCTCGGCGGGTTCCTTGGCCCGTATGTCCTGGGCAAGGTCGAGAGCGTCACCGGCTCGTTCCGGGGCGGCATCTTCTTCCTCTGCACGTCGATGGTCATTTCCGCCACGATCATCATTCTGCTCGGCGCCTCGGGCCTCGGGCGGAGGACGGCCGTCAAATCCATCATCGAAGAGGAAGCCGACCTCCTGGCCGAAACCGACGCCGTCATCGAGCCCGCCTGAGCGCGGTGTCCGCGTGATTTCGACGTGGTCAGGCGACGATCGGCAACCTCCGCTTGATCGGTAAAACTCTCGACGCTACTTCTTGCCGAACAGTGCATCAATGCGCCGCTGAAACACGTCGTTCGGCCTGGTGAATGTGATCCGCACATCCGGCATGTCGGCCTTCAGACGCTCGACGTCGGAGTCGGCGATGTCGATCCCGTTCAGCGTGAGCTTCTTGAGACCGGCGAGCTGCTTCAGCCGTGCGAGCGAGTCGTAGCTCAGGCGGGCCTCTTGAAGCTCGAGCGACTTGAGCGACTTCATCTCAACCAGCAGCACGACGGTCTCGTCATTGGGACACGCATCGCCCTTGTGGGTCAGCCGTTGTCCCAGGTTGAGCGATTCGAGGGCGGGGAGCGCCCGGAGTTTGCGGACCCCCTGGTTAGTGTTGCCGGCGTGCCAGACGCGGAACTCCTTGAGCGTTTTCAGCCCGCCGACCGCCGCCATGCCTTCGTCGCCGAACGCGAAGGACCCAGCCACGGTCAGGCGCTCCAGATGCGACAACTCGCCCAGTTGGCTCAGCCCGGAGCCGGTGAACTGGGCACCCGGATGAAAGAACGCGAGTGAACGTAGGTTCTTGAACGGCGTGAACGCCTTCACCGACGGATCGTTGAACTTCAACCCATTCGTCGAGAACACTTGGAGCTGGCTCAAGCCCGCGAGCGACGGTAACGCCTGGTCCGTGAGCCCCAAGCCGAGCCCCAGGTTCTTGAGGCTGGTCAACGAGCCAATCGCCTTGTAATCCGCCTCCGTGAGCTTGGAGCAATCGGCGATGTTGAGGCCGGTCGGCGTTCCCTTCGTCGCGGTGATGGTCGCCCCTTGATCTTTCAGCGCCTGGATCGTCTGCGCCTCATCGGCACGCGAGCGATCGTTAGCCATCGGGCTGGCCACACAGGACAATGACAGGTACAGCAAAGCACGCCAGTTCATTCGCATTGTTGCCTCTCATTCGAACGTTTCTACGGTGTCTTTGCCTGGCCGTCGAGGTAATCGGACGCGGTAAAGAGGTTGCAGGCCAGCGACGGGCGACCGCGCGAAGTAGTATCCTTTCCGTTGAAGCCCTCGTCCAGCCACCGGCCTTCTTCACCCGCCGGTTAAGGTGGCCGAGTTCCACGACACACGACGCCAATTCGGGCCGAGCATTTCCCGTACCCTGGGCCACACGCCTTCGGGAATTGGGACACCCGGCCAGGATCCGACGAAAGGGAAACATGTTAACGACAACGCGGATTCGCCTCTGGCTCACGTCGGCGCTTTCGGTGTTGTGCATGGCCCCCGCCCCGCCCACAGGCGACGCGGTCATCCGGGCGAAGGCAGGCCCATCGGAGATGGTCATCACGACCACCGCACGGCTCGCGGGAGCGATCCACTCGCTGACGTGGAACGGGCGGGAGTTCATCGACAGTTTCGATCACGGCCGCCAGCTCCAATCGGCCTTGAACCTGGATTGGGATGGCCATCTGTTTGACGAGTGCTTCAACCCCACCGAGGCTGGCTCGCGCGACGATGGCGACGGCCCGCGCTCGTCGAGCAAACTGCTGGAGCTTCACGCCGAAGGGCCCGAGCTGCGTACAACGACGCAAATGGCGTTCTGGCTGGCTCCGGGCGAGGAGTCAGGCGGGCACCTCGCGCTGAACAGAACCGTGCTCTCGAACCACCTGCTGTCGAAGCGCGTGCACATCGGCTACAAGGACTTGCCGCACGCCATCGAGTACGAGGTCGCGTTCACGCTCCCGAAGGACGAGCCCCACCAGGCCGCCGTGTTCGAGGCGCTGACAGGTTACATGCCCGTGGCGTTCAGCCGCTTCTGGACCTTCGACCCCAAAGATGGCACCCTGGCCCCCTTGAGCGACGGGCCGGGCGAGCAGCGGCTCCCCGTCGTGCTCGCGACGGCCGAGGGGTCGCACGCCATGGGCATCTACGCCCCCGGTTTCGAAGGGGCCGGCTACGGGCGCTTCCGGTTCGAGGCGGCGAAAGTCAACAAGTGGAACTGCGTCTTCCGCGTCCGCGATTCCAAAGGGCTTCGGCCGGGACCGTACCAGTATCGGATGTTCGTGGCTGTGGGGACGCTCGACAACGTTCGCGAGACACTTTTACGTTTGCGTACCGAGCAGCGCCCGGTCAATTCGTCACCACCGCCGCAATGAGTGGCCCTGTGCGCTCAGGCACTGGTATCGACACAACGGCCGGGGCAGCCCGAACCCCTCACCCCGCCGCTGCGCGGCGACCCTCTCCCACAAGGGGAGAGGGCTGTATTCCGCTCCGCCTGCTGAGAAGTGAACAACACACCTCTCCCCTTGTGGGAGAGGTCGGCCCTCAACGAGGGCCGGGTGAGGGGTGGGAGAAACCGTCCGTTCGCGCGTTATGTAGAGACCAAAGGCGCTCAGGGGAGCAGCGATTCAAAGAACTTCTTGGCCGCGGGCGCAGCGCCCCTCATGTCCCAAACGTTTGCACCACCACCGATCTGGGCCAGGACATATTTGCCCCACGCCAGTTGCCCGATCGCGACGTAACCGCACGTAAACTGTCCCAGCCCGAAGATCACGCCGATCGCGAACTGCCCGATCGCAAACGCACCGGTCGTCAACTGCCCCAGCCCGAACAAGAGTCCCAACCCCAGTTGCCCGATCGCGATGACGCCCGCCGACGCTTGCCCGATCGCCACGATCCCCACAGCCAAGCGCCCCACGGCGATCACGCCCCGAGCGACGATCCGCTTTCCTGTCTCGGGACACCGGCCCCTCGTGTAGTGGATGAGCGGCAATCCAAGGTATGACTGGTACGAGACGAACTCCTCGAAGAGCTCCCCCGTCGGATAAACGAACCGTCGCCAGTTGCCGAGATTCGTGGCATCTTCCCGGTATTCGACCTTTTCCAGGAGCATGTTTTTCATGGCGTTGTATCTGGACGTTCCGTGCCAGTGATCCACTGCGCAATCGTAAGGATCGCTCTGCACGTAGTATTCGCGCATCGGATCAGATTATTGAGAGGGTGTCGCCGGAGAGGAACGGCGTCAACTGAGGCCCGGTTGACCCGCGCGAAACGATGCGATGCGCTCGTGACACCATGCTTGATCGTTGGGCTCGAGGGGTGGGTCGCAAGGCAGGTCGTAGCGAATTCGGCAGCTGTAGCGACCGTCGACGTACACTTGCTCCAACGCTGCTTGTACGTCGAGCACCACGTCGGGGTCGCCGTCCGCGAGCGGAATCGCCAGCCGAGGAAGCCTTTCCCGTAATCGACGAGGGTAGATCTCAAAGCGGTTGCGGTGGGGCCATCGGTTGACGCAGCAAAGCGAGTCGAAAGGTTTCAGTTTTTCGATGCGCCAGGCGGGAACGGAGACGACATGACCGTGTCCTCGGAGCAAGTCGATCTCGATAAGGTGAGTGTCTCCCGCAAGCGTTTCCTCCTGTTTCCGTTCGTATGAGATTCGCCCGGGCCCCGCGGCCTTGTTGGTCGGACTCACGACCTCGATCCGTGCAACCAGCTTCATCTCCTGGTAGGCGTCCAGGATCTCGACCCGGGTTTCGTGGATCTCCAGGTCATCGACCTCGACGATCACGGCGGTATCGGACTCGGGCGCACTGGGCCGCGCGGGCTGCGTAGCGTCGGCCAACTGCTGAATCCACACATCGGGTACGCGGTGTCGAGGTCCGGCGACGAAGACTCGCTCCTCGATCGAAGCCACATAGCGTGGGTCGAGCTTGGGTTGAAGCTGGTTCGCGATGGCGACGATGAGCCGCGCGTGGATGCTCTCCCAGAGCGCGGGGTGTTCCAGGAAGGGATCCATTCCAGGAAAGGGGTAGTTCATCGCGACCTCGATACGGTTGGGGCCGGACGAAATTCAAGAAGGCACGCCGCTCTCGCATTGCTTCCATCGTAACTGCGGCTTCAATCTCACGCAAACCAGTCTGGCGTTCCGATACGCGAAGGCGATCCGCTCATTTTTAACCGATCCCGCCATGTTCATCCGGCTACCGCTTCAATCCCGATACAGCGTCCGCGTCATATCGAAGTTCACCCGCACCGTCTCAGCCGGTGGCAACGTTCCCGAGGCGTTGTAGATCACGAGCGGGACTTCCGCCTCGTGGAGCGAGCCGTGGGTCCGAAGCGTTGGCGGGAGCGCTTCCATTTCCATGTCCGCGTCCAGATCGCCGAAGACGGTCTCTCGGTCGCCGAGGACGACGAGCTCGCCGATCCGCCCAGGCATCAGGTGGAACCGGCGCGCGGCCTCGTCGCGGGTGAGGACGGCCTCGACACCCGCCAGCTCTCGAAGGACTTTGGTGGCACGCTCGGCGTCTTTCGGCGACTTGAGCCAGACGTAGCCGGTGCCGCCGAAGTTGCGGTGGTGCTTGACGTACTTGTCGCGCTCGGCCGAAAAGGCGAAGCGAAGCTCAATCCCCCGATTGCGGCACGCCTTGTCCAGATCCCAGCAGCGTGACTTGGCGTTGAGGCCGTGGTCGGCCGTGATCAGGAACGCCGCATCAGGTGCAGCGGCGACGGCGCGACCGAGCAGGGCGTCGAGACGAGCGAGATGCTCCTGGGATTCGGGGGCTGAGGGGGGCCAGTTGTGCATCGGGTAGTCGGTCGTGTGAACGTAGAGGCAGCCGAGGTCGCGCCGGTTGGCGAGCAGGTCAATGGCGACTTCCCAGAGCCAGTAATTGATCTCCCGGCTGTAGATCGGCGGCGGTGATCCGTATTTCTGGACGAGCTCGGCCGAAGGGGCCTCGGCGGCGACGGCGAGGTCGGCCCCCTTCGAGAGCAGAGCGACGGTCTTCTTTTTGGCCGTGAGGAGCGCCGATTTGACGCCGTGCCGGGCGGCCCGCTCGAAGAGGGTGGGGCGGAGCACGTAGGCGGCGTTCTCCATGTACTCGAGCTCGCCCCTGGATTCGTCGAAGAACGAGTTGCCCGTGATCCCGTGCTCTTCCGGCCAAACGCCACAGCAGATCGACGCGTTGTTGACGTTCGTGACCGACGGCATCACGTCCGACACCGTCTTCGAGAACCCCCTGGCCATCAGGCCCTTCAAGACCGGCATCTCGCTCTGCGCGACATAGTCGGGGCCGAGCCCGTCGACCATCACGACGACGACGCGCTGACGTCCCTTGATCAGCGGCAGTTCGGCTTTCGAAGGGGGCTGGCCCAACGCTTCGGCGGTGAAAGCAACGCATGCGAGCAGACAGGCGAATGTCATGCGCCAAGGGAAGTGGATCATCGGCCGTCTCGCGAGGGATATTGGTGTGGGACGTTTCGACAACACTGAATGAGTTCGCAGTACCTCAGTGTCCGGTTCCCTGGCCGAAGCTGGGCGAATCGCCTCGGGTCGCGGCGCGGACGCCCGCGAGCCCGGCCTCTTGGCGCCAGGCGTCAGCGAGCCGAGTGAGGCCGACGTGGGCACAGAGGTCGGCCAGATCCCGGCAAGACGTGGGATTGTCGAGCTGGCCAAGGTCAGCGCTGAGACGAGGGCCGAGCGTGGCGGGATCGAGCGTCTCGCGCAGGCGGCCGACGGTCTCGGCGGCGCGCTTCGCCTCGTCGGTGCGGCCCAGCGATCGTAGCGCCCGCGCGAGGCGGTAGTATGTCCGCCAATCATGGGGGAACTCGGCCAGCGCCCGCTCGAACAACTCGACGGCGCCAGCGGGGTCGTGGTCATAGTCGAGCCGCCAACGGCCCAGGAGCCTCCAGTAACAACCGTCTCGGGCGTCCTGGGGCCATGCGTCCAGGACCTGCCGCCCTTGGTCGGGCTCGCCCGCGTCGGCCAGGGCTTCGACCAGGGCCTCGCGCGCGGCGATGTGGCCAGGCTCGCGCTTCAGAACGTCCGTCAGGAGCGCGATGCGGGCTGAGCGATCCGGATCGCCGTCCCGAGGCTCCATCGCGATCCGCCGCAGCTTCGCCACGCGTGCGTCGAGATCCGAAGGGTCGGCCGAGGTCCAGCGGTCGAGCGCGCCGCGCGCCTGGTCGTCGGGGAGGTCGGCCAGAAGAGCGAGGGTCGCATCGCGGAGCACCTCGGGGCGCGACGACGGCACCGCCGCAGCGTACGCCTTCTCGCCTAACCGCCTTGCCTCCCACGCGCGCTCCTCCACGCGGACCAACTGCAAGAGCAAACGCCACGCGCGCGGCTCGCTCGGATCGGCCGCGATCGCCCGCCGTAACGCACGCTCGGCCTGCCCCGCGAGGTCGAGCGCGATGCACGCCTCCTCCTCGGCCAGGTAGGTTCGAGACCTCGCCAGCGGCGTTCGATTCACTGCCCGCCAGAGCTTCAGCGCCTCGGGCCAATCACGTGCCTTCGAGGCGGCCTCGGCCCGCGCGTGCAGGTGGCTGGGGCTCTCTGGTGCAAGCGTCCAGAGCCCCACCCCGACCACGATCAACACAAGACCGCCCACGAGCCACGGCCAGACTCGGCGCCCAGGGGTTGCGACGCGCCTCCGATCGGCCCGGCGAGTGGTGGCCGGTCTCGTGGCGCGTCGGGGCATGGGGATCAACTCGGGACCTTGGAAACGAGCCAGGCCATACGGGCATGGGCCTATCGGCCCAGAAGTTGCGGCAAGGCTTCCATGATCCCCCATACCCCCCGCCTGCACAAGTCCAGTGAACCAGGGCTGTTTCATTCAGGGTCTCGGCTGGTAGACGAAGGCCGGAGGCTTTGGACGAACGGCTTCCGGTGCGAGAAGGAAACGGCGCTGCCCAGTGAACCCCGGACATTTTTCCTGGCGCCCAACCGATTGTGCGCGAATGTGGGAGACCTGGGGTGGCCGGGGCAGAGGAGGCCGTAAGGCCGACGTGCCCCGGAAGCGTCTCGTGGCCCACCGGGGCACGTGGAGCTGCGCTCCCCTTTGCCCCGGCCACCCATCCCGCTCATTGGGGCGCACGAACTGTTGGGCGCCCGGACATTTTTGCTCACGAGGGTCTCGCCGAGAGCCGAAACGGCCATAAGATAGTCAACAGGAAGAACATTGCCTTTCCCCCCGCCTGCTGCGCTCGTTTCCAGCGGTGTGCGAGCGCTGAGTGTGACTGGGTAAACCGTAACGAGTGGCGTGACGTAAGGACGCGCGAAGAACCGCTTGAGCCACGCCCCAAACTCAAATGGGAGGTTACCATGAAGAGGTCCTGGCACAGGTGCGCACTGGCTTGCGCACTGGGGTTGCTCGGCGGCTGGAGTCTCACGAGCCAGTCGGCCCAGGCTCAGATGCAGAACACGTATGCTGACGTTCCCTTCAACCAGGGGAGTCTCTTCTACCGGCCGAGCGGCGCTCGCCCGCCCGCCACCACTTCGGCGCCCCCGCGCCGCGTCGTCGCGCCGGTGCAGCCCGCCCCGACGTATTACTACAATCCAGCGACCCGTTCCTATTACTACTATCCGACCAGCGCCACCTACTACTATCCTCAGACGGTCGCCCCCCGCCGTCGTCTGTTCGGGGGTCTCTTCCGCTGAGACCGCTCGGATTTGGGTCGCCTTCCGCCAGACCCCGGTCGGTGCGAGCAATCTCGCGCCGTGCGGGGTCCGTCCGTTTCGAACCTCGTCCGCCGGAGTGACTCTGCGCATGGACCCGTCCGCGATCAGAGTCAAGCGGCAGCGCGTAAACGGAGTCCTGTTCGTAAGCGTGTGCATCCACGTCGAAAGTTGGTCACGAGATTCACGAAATATTCGAAATACTCTCTCTGTCACCTGACGTGAGCTGTGCATCCACGTCGAAAGTTGGTCACGAGATTTACGAAATATCGGCGTGGTTCAAATCCAGGGTTACAGGTTGGGCCGCCGCCGCTCGCTCGCTATACGCCGCATTCCGTTGATCTGTCATGGTTTGCGGCGCATGGAGGCCGGATTGGAGCCGCCAAATGTGTTACCTTGGGCCACCGCCTTTTGAACCACGCCGAAATATCCGAAATGTGCTCTTTGGCGCCTTCCCAAAGGCCGCGGCTGGTCGGCAGCGCGCATTGTCTTCCCCCCTGTCGGCTGGCTCACTTTGGGTCGCAGGGTAGTGGTGGAGGCTGCCAGCACATCCGCGACCGAGAGCGACACGGATTCGTCGGAATTCTCCGACCAAACCACCGCGCGCACTGTGAATGTGCCACCCTCTACTCTATATACTCCGAGTAAATCGAAAGTTTTTTCCTGCCGGGTTCGAGGTGAAACACCGTTGCCCTTTCGGTTTATAAAATCCGCGCCTGGATAGTTTTTCGTTCCCGACGCTCGATTGCCCGGATCACCATCTTTTGGTTTGACCCACGCTCCCGGACCGATTGTAATGGGAGCCGTGGGATTCACGCGCATCGGCGAGAGCGACGACGAGCCTTTGGGGACCATGCGCGATCACACCTCGGCGACGAGTCGTACCGTATCATGCCAGCACCCGTTTTCGTCGCATTTTTGGTGGTGTTCGCGCTATTTCTTGCGCCCTCGGCCTACTTCCTCTGGTCCTGGATCTGGTTCGATCTGTTCACCCGGCGCTGGCGACTGGGAAAGGAGGGGGAGGACCCCAAGTTGCGGCGCCGTCTGCTGAGCTTGGTCGCCGCGACTCCGTCATCGTTCGGAGCGCCGGAAAAGGGGGACTGGCACCTCGAAGACTCGGAGCCAGTCCCCCTTTTCCAGCTCCGCTCCGCTTCCGGGACAGACTCTAAACGTCGGCCAGCCCAAACAAATGCCGCACGGCGTTGAGTAGCGAGTGGGGATGTTCGTGCGCCGGTTCGGCCGCGGCCGACTTGAGGGCGGTGCGGGGGTGGTGGAGCATCTGGTTCACGATGCGACGGGCCACGTGGGCAATCGCTTCGCGCTGCTCGGGTGTGAACTCGGGGTGGGCGGCGAAAAGGGCGTCGAGCTCACGGCTCACGGTCAGGTCGTAGCGCTCGCTGAGCTGCCGGAGCATCGCGCCGGTTTCGCGCTGGGTGTGGAGCAGTTGGTAACAGGCCGCGGTCTCCTGCTCGATGATGAGCAAGGCAGGGTCGACGCCCTTCTGACGCTGCTTGCGGTTCTCCTCGGCTTGCTGGCGGAGGTCGTCGACGTTGTAGAGCTGAACCTGGTCGCTGAGGGTGGCGATCTTGGGGTCGAAATCGCGGGGGATGGCGATGTCGAGGATCAGAGCGAGGCGGTTACGGCGGGCGCGCTGGACACGGGCGTACTGTTCGTAGGTGACGATCGGCTCGGTGGCGGCCGTTGTGCTGACCACGATGTCGGCGTCGATCAGGGCCTGGAAGAGCCGCTCGAACGGCACGGCCTGACCGCCCCACTTCGTGGCGGCCTCCTCGGCGCGCTGGGGGCTGCGGTTGGTGATCAGGATCTGGCGCGGGCGCAGGCTCTTGAGGTGCTGGAGGGTCAGGTCGCCCATCTTTCCCGCGCCGATGACCAGCACGGTCTTGTCGGTGAACGTGTCGAAGATCCCTCGGGCGACATCCACGGCGACGCTCGCCACGGATAGCCGACCCTGATCCATCCCCGTCTCAGCGCGGACACGTTTGCCGACGCGGAGGGCGTTCTGAAAGACCTCGTGCAGGATCTTGCCGGCACTCTTCCGTTCCCTGGCCGCCTGGTAGGCGTCGCGGACCTGTCCCAGGATCTGCCCTTCGCCCAGAACGAGGCTCTCCAGGCTCGCGGCCACGCGGAACAGATGCCCGACGGCCCCTTCGTCGTGGTAGCTCACGAGGTGCCCGCCGAACTGGGCCGCAGGCAGGCTGTGGAACTCGGCGAGGAAGTCCGTCAGGTGCTCGGCGGTTGGCGAGTTCTCGCTCGTCCCGGCCGTGTAGACCTCGACCCGGTTGCAGGTCGAGAGGATCACGAACTCATTGCCCGGGAACGCGCTCATCAGGGAATCGAGCGCCTCCGGGCACTTCCGCTCGTCGAACGCGAGCGCCTCGCGGATGACGGCGGGGGCGGAGCGGTGATCGACTCCCAGGGCGAGGAGTTTCACGACGCCCTCCGGACCGTCCGAGACACGCCGTGGGCCGTCGGCAAACGCAGGACCTCGACGCCCACCCAGGCGAAGACAAGGAAGGTAAAGGCCACGATCGTCAGCACCATCACGCTCCGCCCTCGGTAGGCGGGCCGGTATCGGAAATGAAGCAAGGCCGCGAACACCCCCCACATCACAAACGTGCTGAGAATCTTCGGATCCGACCAACTCAGCGGGACCGCCCCTGCCCCGGGATGGACCGCCAGGCTCAGGAGCACGCCGATCAAGAGCCCGAATGTAAGCAAGGGAAACGCGATCGTGATCGCCTCGCGGTTCACCCGCTCCGACTGCTCCAGGCTCGGCAGCGCGACCCCGAACCGCGACGGCCGCTTATGCTTGAGCCGGTTCGACTGCGCGAGGTACATGAACCCAGCCGCGACGGCGACAAAGCTGCTGACGGCTCCCAGCAGGAGGAAGATGCCGTGGACCGTCCCCCAGAAGGCTGTCTCACCCCCCCACTCGGCCCTTCTCGAAGCTGGCAGTAACGCCGCAAAGACAATCGGCGCCAGCACTAAGGGCAATACAAACACCCCCACGGCCACCGGCTTCGCCGCCCGGACCATCAGGTACAGGGCGATCGCCGCGAAGATCCATGAGAGCATTACGAGCGACTCGAACGCCGTCGTGATCGGCAGCTTGTGATGCACGCGGGCCAGGTTCGCCAGGTAGACCGTTTGGACGATCCAGCCGAGCGCGGTCAGGCCGACCGTTGCATACCAACGCGCCGCACTTCGGACCGCGAACCGGGCCAGCTCGCTCACCAGGGCGAGGGCGTAGGTGCCTCCGAAGCAAAGCAGGGTCAATCGCTCCATGTCTTGCCGCCAACGAGCTTTGCGGTTTTCGTCCCGGGTACCGGGGGTTGTTCTTGGACGCGTCAGCGCGTACCGAGTTCAACCCAGGGTCAATTGTAGTCTTCCTGGGCGGCGAATCCCAGACCGGGACATTACGGAGGCACCACAGTCTCAGAGTGCACTTGGGATGGCGCAGTCCGCCGGCTGTCGGAGTCCGGTTGGGCTCGAAGAACCAAGACACGAAATGGCCCAGATGTGATGAGAAGATTCCCTGTTTCGTCGCAGCTTCCTGAGCTATGATAGAGTGCCGAAGTTCACAACTCTCTCTCAGGAATGCGGCGTGTTGCCTTGGTGTTCGCCGCCGACGCGACCCCTCCCGTCGGCCGTTCAGGGGCGGACGGAATGGCAGCCACGAGTGGACCATGCCCAAAGTCTTGAATGTTGGCGGTAACTCGAAGCGCATTTCCCTCCCTCGGATCTACGACGGGTGGAAGCATATCCTTCTCGATATCGATCCTGCGTGCAAACCCGACGTGGTGCTCGACGCTCGCCTGCTCGCCACGATCGCACCCGCGCAATTTGACGCCATTTACTGCGCACACAACCTGGAGCACTATTTCCGGCACGATGTGATCAAAGTCTTGCTTGGGTTCCACCACGTATTGACGCCCGAGGGGTTCGCCCACATCCGCGTCCCGGACCTTGCCCTGGTAATGCGGATAGCGGTCGAGAAGAACCTCGACATCAACGACGTTCTGTACCAGTCGGCCCTCGGCCCGATTACGGTGTGCGACGTGATTTACGGCTTTGGCAAGGAAATCGAACGGAGTGGTCAGGACTTCTTCGCACACAAGAACGGCTTCTCGGAGAAATCGCTGGTCAACTTGCTTCGGTCGATGGGGTTCACGCACATTTTCCACCGGTGCGCCGATCTCGAAATCAAAGCGTTCGCGTTCAAGCAACGCCCGAATCCGTTTGCGGTGAATCTCCTGAACTTGCCGCCGCATTGAATCGAAGAAGCGTCTCCGTTCCCCGAAACTGGCAGACAGGGCGACTCATCAACCCTGGAAACCTTCCTTGACGCGTATGGGGTTTTCTCGTAAGTTGCGGGACGAACGTGGCCGACAGCTCACGGAGGGCTTGTTGGTCGTCGGCTGAGACAGCCCTTCGGCGCGCCTTCGGTTTTGGCGCCGATGGGCCTTTTTTTTGCGCGGTGGTCCCGCGCGGGCTGGGAGGCGAGAGATCATGATGACTCGGAAACACCGCACAGCGCTGCTGGGATTGGTTCTTGCGGGGGCGATCGCGGGGTCGGCGCTGGCACAGGGGGTGGTCGAGAAGGCCGGCGAAAAGATCGACGACGTGGGTCGCACCATCAAACAGGGGGCGGTGTCGGTTGGGGACGTGGTCCGGAAACGGTTTGACGGCGTGCGTGGCGAGGTCCAGCGCATGGGGGTGCACAACCGCGTGTTTTCACGGCTGCACTGGGACAAGGCGCTGAACACCGCGAGGATCGAAGTCCACATGCTCCGGGATAACGAAGTGCTACTGCGCGGCTATGTGCCGGACGAAGCCGCGCACGAGCATGCTGTCGCCCTGGCTCGTGACACCGTCGGAGTGACCGGCGTCGTCGACGAGTTGGTCCCCCTGGCGAAGCCGACTCAGCCGACGGCGACCTCTGTGGTTCCCAGAGCCCGCTGATAAGGCCATCGCCTCCGAGAGACGCCCCCTGGAACGGGTGATCGGCCGCGGATTACAATCGCGGTACGGTCGTACTGTCGTATCCCGGGGCCGGAGGCGATCTTCGATGAAACGCGGCTCATGCGTTTTCTGGATGGGATTGGGCCTGTTGCTGGTGACCGGCCCGGCGGCCGCTCCGCTGCGCTCGGGGCCGCACCTCGAGCGGCCGAAGGGCTGGAAGCTGGAAGAGACCCCGTATCCGCCGCGCTGGGCGAAGGAACTGGAGTGGAAGGGAGCGCTCGAGATCCGCTTCCCGCCCGGCTGGTTCGATCAGGACGCGCCGACGTTCTGGTCGTACCCCGTCCTCTACTGGCTCGAAGGCGACGTCCTGACCAGTCGCACCGAGTTGGAACAGGCGCTTCGGGCGTATGACGGCGGCCTCTACGGTGGTCTGTTCGACCGCGACGAGATCAAGATCGCACTGGAGCCGGACAAAAGGACGGACAAGCTGGGCCACACCGTGCTCCGGCGCGCTATCACGATCGAAGGGTTCGATCCCTTCACCACGAAGCGACCGTTGACGACGCATCTGGAAACATTCCGCTGGTACTGCCCTGAATCCAAACGGACCGCGGTGCTCCTCCTGCGCTCGCCGCGCGCGTTCAAGCCCGACGATCCGGTCTGGGCCGAGCTGCTTCCTTTCTGGGAGAGGTTCGCGTGTCACAACGGACAGAAGACCAGGGCGAAGGCTGAGCCGGTCTTGCCTCCGCTGAACGAGAAAGTGGTGACCTTCGCTCAGGAGAACATTGGCAAGAAGGTCGGCGACGGGATCTGCATCACGTTCGCGATCCTGGCGCTGAAGGAGGCCGGGGCACGGCCGTTCCCGCTCGATCGCGCCGATGGCGACTATGAGTGGGGCGAGCGGATCGAGCGCTTTGAGGACGCGCTCCCGGGCGACATCCTCCAGTTCCGCGACGCCGTCTTCGACGGCCGGCGCTCCCTCGGCAAGGGCCGCAACGCCTGGTGGCACGAAGAGTATCCCCACCACACAGCGATCGTCGCGGGCGTCAGCGACGGCGGTAAGATACTCACGATCCTGCACCAGAACTACGGCGGCAAGGGCAAGTCCGAAGCCGACAAGAAGATGGTCCAGGAAGGGATGCTGCGGATGAGCTCGCTCCAGAAAGGGGGTTGGGTTCGCGTCTACCGGCCGGTGGCGAAACTCAAGGAAGGTTTGGCCACTGGGGACGGATCCGATAATTGAGCAAACGAGCGACATCGTGGAATTCGTTGAGACCGTTTCTTGAGGGAAGTCCTAACCATGGTACCGATCCTCGAAAGAGCTTTCGCAGAGGCTGCAAAGCTTTCTGAGGCCGAACAAGAGCTCTTGGGGGCACGTTGGCTTGCTGAGCTCGAGGCCGAGGAGGCTTTCGACCGGGCGATCGCTGCGTCGGCAGGGAAGCTTAAAAAACTCGCTCAGGAAGCCATTGACGAGTATCGTGCGGGGCAGACCCAACCATTGGATCTCGACGAGAGAGAAATTTATACGTGATATCGATTTATTGAAATGTCGTTCGTTCGGTTGGACCTCAAAGCAACGCAGCGACTCGTGTCGCTCTTCTCGCACAACGGCGAAGGCGCGCAGAAGTAGGCCTTAATCTCGACCGGAACTCCATGCTCGAACCGTCAAACGAATTAGCGCTGCTTGAATCGAAGTTGGGGGTTAGCCAGGTACCCCACGGAGCCACGCCGTTCCCAAGTGAAAGGAGCTTTATAACTCACCCCCTTGGGATGGGGGGGGTGGGGGGGTGGGGATTGGCCGTCCGATGTCTGCAACACAGCCGCGCCCCGTTCTCCTGTGCCAAATGGTTGAGGGGCAGCGGGACCTGCCGTATACGTGCGCTGACTCCCCACCCCCCCAACCCCCCCTTCCCAAGGGGGGGAGTTATATGTTCCCACGCTGCGAGGCAGTCCGATGTGCGCAATCCGACGAGCGTAAGCCGCTCCAGGCGTTGTGCGGGTTTCACTACCACGTCGTCGCCATGATCTACCTCGACAACAACGCGACCACCGCCCTCGATCCCGAAGTCCTCGAGGCGATGCGTCCTTACTTCCTGACACCGGGGAACGCCGAAAGCCGCCATGCGGCTGGTCGCGCGGCGCGTCGGGGGTGGGATTGGGCCAAAGAAACCGTGGCGGCGATCCTGGGGGCCGACCCGGGCGAGGTGATTTTCACATCGGGGGGGACGGAGGCGAACAACCTCGCTGTCTTCGGTCTCGCCGGGGCCGAGCACGAGCCGGGGCACGTCGTTTCCAGCCCCATCGAACACCCTGCCATCGCCGAGCCCGTCGCCCGGCTGGAGGCAGCAGGTTTCGCTGTGGATCGGCCGGCCGTTAACGGGGAAGGCGTCGCGGATGCTGAGGCAATGGCCGCGACGTTCTGCGACGATACGCGGTTCGCCACGCTGATGCTTGCCAACAACGAGACCGGCGCGGTCCAGCCGGTCGCTCGCCTGGCGGAGTTGGCTCAGCAGCGGGAGATCCGCGTGCATAGCGACGCGGTGCAGGCCGTCGGCCGTGTGCCGGTCGATTTCCACGCGCTCGGCGTGGCGACGCTCGCCGCCAGCGCGCACAAGTTTCACGGGCCGGTCGGAGTGGGATTGTTGCTGGTGCGCTCGGGCGTTCGGCTTGGCTCGCGGCTCTTCGGCGGTGGTCAGCAGCAAGGGCGACGCGCAGGGACGGTGGCCGTGCCGCTGGCCGTGGGGTTG
This sequence comes from Singulisphaera sp., assembly GCA_027451445.1. Lineage (GTDB taxonomy): Bacteria > Planctomycetota > Planctomycetia > Isosphaerales > Isosphaeraceae > DAIDJG01. Next base: position 61,883 of record DAIDJG010000067.1, on the reverse strand, counting down.
GCGACCGCCCTCGAACGCTGGCACAAGGAATCCGAAGCGCGGACCAAACGGTGGTCGGCCTTGCGCGACCGGCTCGAAGCCGGACTGGTGAAGGCGCTGGGAGCGGAGCGAGTCGTTCGGAACGGCCCGGCCGATCCCCGAGCGCGGTTGCCGCAGACGACCAACCTCGGCTTCCCGGGCCTCGACGGCGACGCCCTGTTGATGCAACTCGACCTGGCGGGCATCGCGGCGTCGCTCGGCTCGGCCTGCGCGAGCGGATCGACAAGGCCCTCGCCGACGCTCGTCGCCATGCGCGTTCCCGACGACCGACTGCGCTCCTCCGTGCGCTTCAGCCTAGGCGCGACGACCACCGAGTCGGAGATCGACGACGCGATCCCCCGTATCGTCGACATTATCGCGCGAGCCGCCAACTCGTAACGTATTTCTTACACTAACCCGAAGCGCGAGCGAGGACATTATATAATTATCCATCGCTTGCGCTTCGGGTTAGTGTTTTGCCGTCGAATTCGGGGGGGTTCAATTCCTCTCGCTGGACTCTTGTTTCGTGGTGTATTCTTTGGTACACTTCTGAACGAAACGTCCAGAATCGGGACGCGAGGGCAGGGAGGCGGCCACTCGAGCGCAGGGAGGCGACGGTCCATGCGTGGCACGGAGGTGACCGGCGATGTCGGTGTTATTGCACGGTTCCAGTCGGCCGAAGGGCGGGATGAAGCGCGGGAGTCCCTCGATCCGCGAAGTCTGCCTGCTGGGGACGGCGCGGGAGATGGGAGTGTCGGGCGACCGGGTGTTGTGGGCCGGGCGGACGTACGTGGTCGAGACCTCGCAGGAACGTTCCGGCGATGCGCTGCGGTACGTGCACCTGTCCAGCAACGGGTCGGACTGAGCTGCGGCGTTGCAGGCTCGGATTCTCACCACCAAGTCCCCGGCGAGCCCTTGGTGATGTCGGTACCGCGCGTTCGGAAGCGCGCTTCGCTCTGCGACCGCGATCCGTCGGACCCGTTCCGGCAGGCGGTCGAGCTGGCGCAACGAGGCCGGATGATCCTGGAGATTTCCCTGGCCGATCTGGAAGCGGCCGAGGCCGCTGTCGGTCTGTTTCATCCCACGGCCTGGCACTTCCGAAACGCTCGCGACGAGGCACGGCGTGCCTGGGACCGTTTGCGCGCCCAGTACGGCGCGGGTCCGCTTGAAGTCGCCCAGCAGGAGCTACCCCTCACGTATCTCACCGTCGACGGGCGCTCAGGACGTGCGCCGTTCGTCTTCATCCCGATCATGGGCCACACGTATCGTGCCGAGCGCGTGGAGGGGACCGCACTCGCTCCCATCCAGTGGCGCTTGACCCGCCTCCATCCCCCGCTCGAAGACGGCCCCTACTACGTATGCCGCCTGCGCGATGGCTCGTCGCAATGCGACTGCGCGGAGTGGACCTTCGAGATTGCCGAGAGTGCGACCCCGCACGCCGTCTGCAAACACCTCGCCGCGCTCTCGGCCCTGGGGTGGCTCTGACGGAGCGGGTGTACGCATTGCGGTCTGGGCATTCCGTTTGCGACAATCCGAGTGGATGGGCTGAGATTCAACTCTCCTGAAGTCACTCTCGGACGGCACGCGATGGATTGGTTCACGATCTTCGACAAGGCGCAGTCCTACACAGCGTTCCTCGACCGTTACGCCAACCCTGGTCAGCGTGCCCGCTGGGACGCCATGCACGGGCGGTTTTCGTTGACTCCCGAACAATCCACCCTGCTCGGGGGCTTCGTCCGGCGGATGCCCGTCCTCTGCCTCTGCGGAGCCTGGTGCGGCGACTGCATCAACCAGTGTCCCGCCTTCGACCACTTCGCGCGCGCCTCATCCGCGATCGACCTTCGCTTTCTCGACCGCGACGCCGACCCCGCCGTTCGCGACGCACTCGCGATCAACGGTGGTCAGCGCGTGCCGGTGGTCGTCTTCCTGAGCGAGGACGGATTCGAGGTTGCGCGGTACGGCGAGCGTACGCTTTCCATTTATCGCAAGCTCGCCGCCGATCACCTCGGTCCCAGTTGCCCCACGGGTCTCGTTCCACCGAGTGCCGATCTCACGGCCGCAACGCTCGCGGAGTGGCTCGCGGAATTTGAACGGGCTCAGCTTCTCCTGAGGCTCTCGCCAAGGCTCAGGGCGAAGTATGGGGATTGAGGAGGCAGATGCTCAAGCTAGAGTGCGTTTGGCGTTTGCCATTTTGCACCTGCCATCCGCACTCAATTCACGGCTTGTAGTCGCGCCAGAGCCAGCGCAGTGAATCGGGCATGATCGCGCGGCCGTGCTTGTTGCTGTGGAAGCCCTGGCCGTAGACGAACTGGTAATCATAGTCTTTGAACTCAAGGGCCTTGGCCATTTGCTGATTGGCCAGGGGCCAGTTGCCGTTCGCGTTGTCCAGGTCGTTGGCGCCGTCCTGGAGGAAGACGCGGATGGGCTTTTTCTCGGTTTTGCGGATCATCGCTTCGTAGTTGTGGCCCCCGTCGTGGCCGCTCTTACCACTGGCGATGTTGGTGAATGAGCCGACCCATGAGAGGACTCTCGAGAATTCTTTGGGCCGCTCCCACGCCACCGTGAACGCGCAAATGCCGCCGCTGCTCGCGCCGGCAATCGCGCGGCTTTCGGGGTCGTGGCGAAGCTTCACGGTCTTCTCGACTTCGGGCAGGATCTCCTCGAGTAGGAAGCGGGCGTACTGATCGGAAAGGGTGTCGTATTCAAAGCTACGGTTTGATTTGCCGCCCTCGAACGTCCCAGGCTGAATGAAGACGCCAACAGTGATGGGCATGTCGCCCTTGGCGATCAGGTTGTCGAAGATCGTCGATGTGAACTCACGGTAGCCGGCACCATCCTGGAACACCATGACGCACGCAGGCTTGTCGTCCTTGTACTGGGCCGGGACGTAGACCCACCAGTCTCGACTGGTGCCGTCGAAGATCTTGCTCTTCCACTTCGGCTGCTGCATGACCTTGCCTTTGGGCACGTCGGATCGCGCCGCGGCGTCGGGGTGCTCGGCGTAGACTTCGAGGTTGCCCTGCTTGGGATCCTTCGTGGCGAATCCGCCGATTCCTTTACCGTCGACGTCGTACGCCCAGCGAAAGCCGGTACCGTTCGGGAGCGGGAAGGTCGCGGCATACACGTCGGTCTGACCGATCCGAACCAGTGGCAGAGATAACTTGCGCTGGTCCTCGGCAACGATCTGGACGACCTTGGCTTTCGGTGCCTCGATGGCCCACGCGACCTCGAGGCCGTCGACCTTGGGATTGGCCCCTTTGGCGAGCTTGTCCTTGCCGCCGAACCAGCTTCGCACCTGCCCGGCGAGCCGCTCGGCCGCTTCGCCCTTGGGCTGGTCCGCGAGCCGCTGGCTGAGCCGTTTGGGCGTGAGTGGTTCATCCTCCGCCGCGACGCGTTTCGCGTCGAATCCAACCAGCGCGATGGATGCGAACAGGAACATCAGCGTGTGTCGCTTCATGGAGCATGCCCCCTCGGAAACGTGCGGTGGTCACGACCCCTCTCCAACGGGATGGCGAGGGACAACGACCACCCTATGCAATACGCATTCCCGGGCGCAACGGGCGAGCGGCCCGAAGGCACGGTGACTTTTGGGTACGACTACGGTTTCTGCTGGGCCTTCTCGCACTCCGCCAGCGCGCGGCGGGCGTCGCCAGCCAGGGCAAAACCGGGGTACTTGTCGATCACGATGCGATAGCTCGCGATCGCCTTGTCATACTCTTTCTTGTTCTGCGAGTACCGGCCGTTCCAGTAATGGCAGTACCTGGCAACCTGGGAGTCGGGCCAGTTCTTGACCACGTCGAACGTGTCGCCGCAGAAGGCGTTCGTTTCGTAGTTGCTCCAGGGCATGTGGTGCAAACGTGCGACCGAGTCGAAGTCGGCGTCTCCCTTCTTGGGCGCGTGGACGCGGAGCGTGATCGGCTCGGAGACAACGCGGTTCCCGCCGTTCTCATAAACCGCCCGCACTGTGAACTGACCGTTGTCGGGGAACTGGAACCATTCGAGCAGGTCGTACGTCCGCGCGGCCGCCGCCTTGTTCGCGGTTGCGGCCTCGCCGGGCAGCGGCTTGGCATTGGGTCGGGCCTTCACTGCGGGCTCGACTTCGAACCGAAGTGCATTCGATGCGCTCTGGCTCTCTCCGCCCGGCGCAGCCGGCAGGTTCGCTCCCGGTGTCCCCTCGACCTTCAACGTCACGAGGATCGGCTCCTGTCGCAGAAACTCTGACTGGCTCGCCGCCAGCTTCAGTGCGGCCGTTTCCCCAGCCTGCACCACCCAACCACAGAACACCAGCAGGCAACCCATGCCCATTCCCCACCACACGCGCTTCGTCCTCATGGTGCTCCCCTCCGCGTTTGAATTCGGATTGGTTCGACCCCGGCGCCGTGTGCGCCCATGCCCTCTCAATGTAAAACGTGTGTTGCACCTTGACAAGCGACGCATTGGATTCGGACCTGATCGGAACGCCATGTTTTCGCCTTTGGGTCCAGAAACGGGATCACGGAATTCATCGGGCTTTTGCAGGGACGCCGATTCTCGATCTCACCCAATCTGCCAAGATTGCCAAAGTGAAAGCGGGGGCGTGCCCGATGATAAAGACCGGGTGTGATTGTCGGCCTGCGCACCGATTCTCAAGGGCGCGGCAGTGCGCGGACGAAGGCCAGGACGCGGCCACGCATGACCTCCACGGTGCAAAGCTCAACCTGAGCCTCGGGGCAGCGGAGGCGTGGTCTCCGCTCCGGTTGGCTTTTTTTTCGTCCGGTGGAAATATGAATGGATTCGAACGTCAAGGACGACGGACGGGAAGGTCAGTTCGGCCCGAGGCCGAATTCCTCGAGGGTCGCCGACTGCTCAGTGTCGGGCCCAGGCTTCCCTCTTATGTGACGAATCCACCGGGAGCGGGGGTCGCGGCAAGGCCCAATACGCCGGTCTTACCCTTCGGGTCGCCTACGAAAACGGCGACTTTCATCGATCCAAGCGTTCATGTCTACAATGGCAAACACGTCGTTGTTGGCACGAAGACTTACATCGGGCCGTATGCCTCGCTCGATTCGCGGGCCGGTTTCATCAAGATCGGGACCGGTTCGGCCATTCTGGACAATGCCCGGATCGAGAGCGACCCGAGTAAGACGAGCCCGACCACATCGGTCTTGATCGGCGACAGCGTGCAAATCGGATACGGGGCCACGGTTATCGGTCCCTCGGTTATTGGCGCCTACGGTTCGGCGGCCCATGCCACGGGGATCGGTGCGAACGCGACGATCAACGGCGCGACCATCGAGGCCGGCGCGTTCGTTGGCCCGTTGGCCACGGTCGGGCCGGGTGTTGTCGTGCCCGCCGGCATGTATGTGCTCCCCGGCGCCAACATCACCACCACCGCCCAGGCGAGCGACCCCGCGCTCGGTTTCGTCCGCGAGGTCACTGCGACCGACACCAGCCAGCTCAAGTCGGAGCTGGCCAACGACGCCGGCCTCGCCGCAGGCTACACCAACCTGTACCAGGGTAGCTCGGCCACCGGGCCTTTACCGGGTGTCGGTAGCCCTCCCTACAACGGTGACCTTGCCGCCGTGCTCGGAACCAGTGCGGAGCCCGGCTCTACCTACGTGTCGATTGAGCCCGCGTCACCCGTCGGTCCCAAGTTCTTCGACCCCCGCAGGAACGAACTGGTTCAGGGACTGTTCTACAACTTTCGCTCACGGATCGTCGGGGCCGTCGAGTTCAATGAGCTTCCCAAGGCGGTGGCCAGCGCGTTGAGCCACTCCGACTCGATCCGCGCTGACCAGGGACAGCCGATCATCATCGGCTCGCTCGGTGCCGTCGGCAATCACGTCACGATCAACTCACCGCTCGGCGGTACCCTCACGATCGGCCAGAACTTCGTGGCCAACGACTTCGCGGTGATCGAAAGCGGTGTGAACCCGACGACCGGTAAGGGCGTGAACGCCGTCATCGGTGACAACGTCACCATCGGCGCGGCGGCGGTCGTGAGCCAGTCGTCGATCGGCAGCGGCTCAACGATCGGCGCCGGCTCCTATATCTTCGGCTCGACCATCCCCGCCAACACGACGATCGCCCCCCGCACGATCTTGATCGACAACGTGAACGAGGGGACCGTCGGAGGCTGAAACTGAAGACATTTTATCCGCAGATGACGCAGATAAACGCAGATTAGAAATCTTAATCTCCATGTCTTTCAGAATCTGCGTTCATCTGCGTTGTCTGCGGGTAAATGATTTCTGTATTAGTTGAGGTTTAGCCACTCACCGGGAGTGAGGACGGTTGGTTCCGTTTTGGTTTCTTGCCGGACTCGGGTGGCCCACGCGCCGGCGTCCTGACGGATGGGCGGGAAGGTGTTGAAGTGGATCGGGACGACGCGCTTGGGTTCCAGGAACTTGACCGCGCGCAGGGCGTCGTCAGGTCCCATGGTGTAGAAGTCGCCGATCGGCAAGAGGGCGAGGTCGAGCCCTTCCTCGCCGATGAGCTTCATGTCGCCGAACAGGCCAGTGTCGGCGGCGTCGTAGATTTTGGTCCCATCGGCGAATGTGAGCAGGAATCCGCAGGGGTTGCCGCCGTTGCTGCCGTCGGGCAGGGCGGAGCCGTGAAACGCCAGGGTCAGCTTCACGTGGACGAAGCCGTCGAAGAGCACGCCCCCGCCGTGCTGGAGGCCGAGCACCTTCGGGAGGTTCCGGTCTCCGGCCTGGAGCCACTCGCTGATCTCGTAGTTGGAGAGCACCGTGGCACCCGTGCGCCGGGCGATCGCGACGGCGTCGCCGATGTGATCGCCGTGGCCGTGTGAGATGCAGATCAGGTCGGCCGCGACCTCCTCCGCGCGCGCTGCGGCCGCGGGGTTCCCGGTGAGGAACGGATCGACCAGGACGCGGCGTCCGTCACTTTCGAACAACAGGCACGAATGCCCCAACCATTGCACGCGGGTGGCCATAGCACTTCCTCGTCGAGTCTCGTCGCAGGATAAGGTCGAGTCGTGTCTCAGTTCTTGCCCACGATAACCGCCTGGCCGTGAATCCTCCACCCGGTCGTACTTTCAGGAATCCGCGCCGACCGAGCAGTCTGAAGCGGAGACGAACGACACCCGCAGCCGAAAGAGAACCGCATGTTGATCGCCGATTTGGCTCTTGCACGACGCGTCGAGAGCGCCTGGGCCGCTTCCACGGTGGCCTGTGCCGAGGCCCACGCGCGGCGGCATCCCGGGGCCGGGGTCGCGATCGAGGCGGTCGGCGGCGGAAACGCCGTGTTTTTCGGCGCAGGGTCGCCGGTCTCCCAGGCGCAGGGACTCGGGCTGAACGGACCGGTCGATCCGGCTGATCTCGACCGTGTGGAGGCCTTTTTTGCAGCGCGGGACGCGCCCACGCCGATCGAGGTCTGCACGCTCGCCGATCCCTCGCTCTGGGCGCTGCTGGGCCAGAGAGGCTATCGACCGTCGGAGCCGTCGCACATGCTCGTTCGGCCGATTGTGCCGGGTGGGCCGTCCCCCGAGACGCGGGGGCCGGTGCAGGTCGAGCTGATCGGTCCTGAGCCCGAAACCGCTGCCCTCTGGGCGCAGACCGTGATCGGCTCATTTTTTGAGGGTTCGGAATCGCCTCCCGCCGGGTTGTACGAATCGCTGCTCGACTCGGTCGAGATCCCCTCGGCAAGCTGCTGGCTGGCTCGGATCGGTGATGAACCCGCAGGTGGCGCGACCTTGTTCGTCATCGACGGTGCAGCGATGTTCGCTGGTGACGGCGTTTTGCCGGCATACCGGGGTCAAGGTGTGCAGACCGCCCTGCTCCGCGCCCGGCTTGCGCACGCCGGGCGTCTCGGCGCGGACCTTGCCGTGATCTGCACTCAGCCCGGCAGCGCCTCCCAGCGCAATGCGGAGCGTCTCGGCTTCCACGTGGCCTATGCCCGATTCTTGTTCGTTCGAGATTGAACCGACCCATGAGCACCGAGCCCGACCCTCGTACGCAGGAACTGGAAGCGCGCGTGGCCGAGTTGGAGCGAGAGGTCGACGAGCTGCGTCAGCAGGCGTTGCCGACGTTCCGTCTAAAGGCTCTGCGCACTGTGGAGGCGGGTTGGGGCGAAGGCTGGAAGTTGCGGCCTGGTCCGCCTCGACGGCACTGGATGGACCAGGATCCCCACTCATACCAGTGCCTTCCGCTGGTCATGGCGAACCAGTGGGGCTGGCAAATGCTCTGCCCCACCGACGTCCAGGTCACCTGGGACGGCGGCCAGCGGCCCGAATCTCTTCAGGTATTGGTCGATCCCAAGCACCACCTCTCGGTCCGGAGCCATTTCGGGTCCGGGATCGTGACCTTTTCTCCCCCCTGGCTGTTCCGGACCCCTCGAGGTTGGGACCTCATGGTGAAAGGGCCGACCAATCGCTGGAAAGCGAACTGCGCGCCGCTCGAAGGGATCATCGAGACGTGGTGGCTCAACTACACGTTCACGATGAACTGGAAACTCATCGAGCCCGGCACGGTAACCTTCGCCGCCGGTGAGAGCGTGGCCCAGCTCGTGCCCGTTCCGCACGCGACCTTCGATGCCTCGACGGCCTTCGAAGCACCGATCATGCACGTCGAGCCCGAAGCCGGAACCGAGCTGCTGCGCTGGCGCACGGAACGGCGGCGCGTGGCGGCGACGCCCGCGCGAACGCACAAGATGTATCGCAAGGCGGAGGGGATTGAAGAGCACCTGCTGCGCGTGCCCGTGCCGCCGGTCAACTGGACGACGGAATTCTCACCACCTCGGGGGGACACGACGTAGGACCACACGTCAAACCAGCGGTTTTCGCTCGGGACGTACGTCCAGCGAGCAACAGCTTGGCGAACTTCTCAACACTCACCCCTGCGAGAATAGCTCGCTCGACGTCGCGGTTCCAGCCGATGTCGAAGCCGGGAAGATGTGGCCGTACTTGCCGACGATGACTCGGCGGAAAATGTTCCTGCTGCCGCCAGCGGTTCTAGCGGTCGATAACTCTTTCAACGTCACGTGCACCGTGCAAAACCCGGATGATCTCGATCCCCTCTCTCGTCGGCCTGTAGAAAATAAGATGGTTTCGGAAGCCACTGACGGTCGAGCAGCGAAGCCCGGAGAGGTCCGGCTTCTTGGTGTCAAATAAGGCGCCTGTGCCTGGCATCGCCACAAGGCGCTGAATCGTTTGGTCTACCGCGTCGAGGAAACGAAGGCCCACGGCTTCGCTCCTCTGCCCGAGAAAAAAGGCGAGGTCTTCAATATCCGCTTGCGCCTGCGGCGTTCGAATGACAGGTCGCTTCATGGGTTATGCTGTGCCGCAAGCCGGTCCCGCAGGCGCTGCTTCATGTCGTCCCATTCGTGGGACGTGAATGGCGTCGACGGGCCGGAGTTCAGTCCTTCGATCAGAAGGTCCTCAACGCGCTTCTCGTTGCGGCGTAGCCAGTCTTGCAAGACGAGGTCTTCGAGGTAGGTCGTTGCGTCGGAGATCGCCCCGCGGGACACGAGGAGTTCGATGCACTCCGACGTGTGTTCGGGTAAGGTCACGGTTAAGCTTGCCATGGAAACGTCTCGCTCGCGCCCGGCTATTCCCCCAATGCGGCTCGCACTGGGGGCCCTATCCCCAATATTACCGTGCCGATCGAGAAACAGCCAACCGTCACCCCCCCTGCGGCGTAAACCTCTCCAGATCCTCGCTCTTGGCGACGACCGTTACCCCGTCATCGGTAATGTGCAATCCCCGAGCGCGGTCGGCGTCGCGGTTCCAGCCGATATCGAAGCCGGCGGGGATGCGGACGTCCTTGTCGATGATGGCGCGGCGGATGCGGGCGTGGCGGCCGACTTCGACGTGGTCGAAGAGGATCGAGTCCTCGACGAGGGCGAAGCTGTTGATGCGTACGCCGGGCGAGATGATGCTGCGGTAGACCTGGCCGCCCGAGACGATGGCCCCCTGACAGACGATCGAGTTGAACGCGGCGCCTCGGCGGTCCGGATCGGTGTGGACGAACTTGGGCGGAGGCATCGGCGGCTGATAGGTGTGGATCGGCCAGGCGCGGTCGTACAGGTTCAAGATCGGGTCGATCTGAATCAGGTCCATGGTGGTCTGGTAGTACGCGTCGAGCGTCCCCACGTCCCGCCAGTAGGCGGCCTGCTTGCGGTTCTCGTCGCGGAATGGGTAGGCGAAGACGCGCGAGTGTTTGAGCATCGACGGAATGATATCCCTGCCGAAGTCGTGCCCGCTGTTTTCTTTCTTGGCAGCGTCCTGGAACAGGAGCTCGTACATCACGTTCGTGTCGAAAACGTAGATCCCCATCGATGCGAGGGCCTGCTCCGGATTCTCGGGCATGCCGGGCGGATCCTTGGGCTTCTCCAGGAAGCTCGTCACGCGCCCGGAGGCGTCGACCGCCATCACGCCGAACTCGCGCGCCTCGAGCCTCGGCACCGGCAAGCAAGCGATCGTCAGGTCCGCCCGCCGCTCGCGGTGGAACTCGATCATCTGCGCGTAGTTCATCTTGTAGATATGATCGCCGGCGAGGATGAGCGTATCGCGGGGCGCAGCCTTCTCGATCGTATAGACGTTCTGGTAGATCGCGTCGGCGGTCCCCTGGTACCAGTGCTCGGCGATGCGCTGCTGCGGAGGGATGACCTCGATGTACTCATCGAGCTCACGGCAGAGGAACTTCCACCCCTGGTCGATATGCCGGCTCAGGCTGACGGCCTTGTACTGCGTGAGCACGAGGATCTTGCGCAGGTCAGAATTGATGCAGTTGGAGAGCGTGAAGTCGATGATCCGATAGATCCCGCCAAACGGGACCGCCGGCTTCGCCCGATCGCGCGTGAGTGGTTCCAGTCGAGTTCCCTTTCCTCCCGCGAGTACGATCGCCAAGACGTCACGCAGCACCGGACCCCCTCCGCGCAAGTGATTCGGTCGGAATGCACACCATTGTGCACCGTCGAAGACGGCAAGCCAACGGGGTTCTGTCTCGGCCAACGCTAGCACTTTCGGGGCCGAGCCACCTCCATTTTTTGTGGGTGCCCAACAGTTCGTGCGCGAAGATGGAAAACTTTGGGTGGCTGGGGTCGAGCCCGTCGCGTGGAAGTCGTGGTGGGCCGGTCACGAAGGTTACGTGATCCCGACCATCCAGCCGCGCAGGACCCAAATTCAACAAAACGTGCGGATGACGGTTTACTCGCGGTCGATTCCACGTCCGAGCCACCGCTGCTTCGCCGCAGGCACCCTCGTTCGTACCCTCGACGGCACACGGGCGATCGAGACCTTGCGCGTGGGCGATCAGGTCCTGACCCAGGACGCCGAGAGCGGCTCGCTCCAGTACCAGCCGATCGTCGCCGTGTTCCACAACCCGCCGAACCAAACCCTGCGCATCACGCTCGAAGGCCAGGGCGAGGCGATCGTCTCCACGGGCATCCACCGCTTCTGGAAAGCGGGCAAAGGCTGGGTCATGGCGCGCGAACTCAAGCCGGGCGATACCCTGCGGACCCTCGGCGGCTCAGCGCGGGTGCAGAAAGTTGAGCCGGACCAGGAACAGCTCGTCTACAACCTCGAAGTCGCCAGCGGCCGGAGCTACTTCGTGGGGAAGGCCGGGGGGCTCGTCCACGACAACACGCCGGCTCAGCCCGTGCTCGCGCCCTTCGACGCTGCTCCGAACTCGCTCTCAGCCGCGCGCTGACGCAACTGGCCTGTCGACCCGGCCGTCTGTTACCATGGTCCGGAAAATGCCCCGTGGCGCGACCTCGTAACGATTGCCGGGAGACTCTTCGTGACTGCGCACGCGTTTCGCCGACTCAGCCCCTCCGCCGTCTTGATCTCGATCGCCCTGGGCCTCCCAGCTCATGCGGCGGACGTGCTCAAGGATTTGCAGACGTCTTATATCGCGAATGCCAAGGAGAAGGCGCCCAGGGCCTACCACTTCGGGTCACAAGGCGCGGGCGGCGTGTTCTCGAACCACGCCAGCCACACGAACCGGCTCATCCCGTTTTACGTCTTCGGGCGCAAGGCCGATGCCGGTCGTATTACGGGGTCGAATAGCGTTTACCGAGATCCCGAACGCCTCAAAGCGCTGTACGGCTTTCTCCCCGAGAACACCGTGAATCCCGAGGCGGAGTACGCCGACCAGAGCGATTTCTACCGCGTGCAGCGCGAGGCCGTGGCGCGCGGAGCCAAACACCTCTTCATCGTCTGGTTCGACGGGCTCGACTGGCCGACCACGCAGGCCGCCGCGATCGCCAAAACGGGGCGAGTTTATACTGAGGGCAAGGGGGCGGGCCTGCTCTTCCAGGACTTCGACGCCGGCGGCTCGGCCCAGTTCGGCTACTACGTCACGGCCCCAACCCACGACCAAAACCGACCTGACCTCAATGCCCAGACCGTTTCCATTCCCACCAGCAGCCTCAGTGGCGGTTACGATGTCCGGATTGCCGGCCCGAATCCGTGGACGCTCGGCCCGCTCGGCACCAAGGCCCCCGGGTATCTCAAGGGGCAGTCGGCTGACGCGGGCGATAAGAAAGGGGTCGCGGCTGTCGGACGCATGCTGCACGCCTACACCGACTCGTCCACCAGTGCAGCCGAGTTCGTCAGCGGCCGGAAGGCGTACAACAACGGCCTGAATGTTACCGACGACGGCCGCTTCGTCCCCACGCTCTTTCAGGATCTGCAAGCCGACGGGTGGAAGATCGGTACCGTGACGAGCGTGCCGTTCAATCACGCCTCGCCAGCCGCGATGTACGCCCACAACGTCCATCGCGACGACTACCAAGACCTTGCCCGCGACATGCTCGGCCTCTCCCACATTGGCCTCGAGACGAAACGAGACGAGCGCCACGAAGGGCTCGACGTCGTGATGGGGACCGGCTTCGGCCAGCTCATGAACGAGAAGAGCCTGAAGGCTCAAGGGGCCAACGCGATGGACGGCGGGCTGCACATCACCGCGGCCGACCTCGCCGCGATCGATGTCCAGCGCGGCGGCAAATACCTGATCGCCCAGACGACCCCTGGAGCCTCAGGGAGCCGCATCGTGCGCGAGGCCGCCGAGCAGGCCGCCGACAAGGGATACCGGCTCTTCGGTCTCTTCGGCGACAAGAGCCTCAACCACCTCCCCTACCGCACGGCCGACGGCAAGTTCGACCCTTCCCCGGACATCGACGGCAAAGCCGAACACTACAGTGGAGCGCAGTTGCAGGAGCAGCCCACTCTGGCCGATATGACCGCTGCTGCGCTGGCCGTGCTGGGATCAAAGCCGGATCAGCGCTTCGCCCTGTTCGTCGAGGCCGGAGACGTCGACTTCGCGCTGCACAAGAACAACCTCGACAACGCCGTCGGGGCGGTCTACAGCGGCGAGGATGCGTTGCGAGTGGTCATCGATTGGGTCGAGAAGCACAGCAACTGGGATGAGTCGGTGATGGTTGTCACGGCGGACCATGGGCACTATTTGGTGCTCGATGACCCGAAGGCGCTGGTGCAGGGGAAATGAGGGACTACTTCGAAGTCGTGTCTGTTCGCCGGATCATTGCCGATCGCGACCTTCGATAGAGGGGATTTGATCAGGAGTAAGGAAGGTATTCGACGGTGTTCTGAAGATCCTCGCGTCCGTAAACTTTTGCAAGGAGCTCCAGATCGCGCACGGCCGTGCCAACGTCGATATCATTCTGATGTGCGTAGACGATACCAGTGAAATCACGATTCGCAGCGCGCCAGCGGGCGGCGATTTCGAGAAGGTCGTCGTCCTGAGTGAACAGTACGCGTCCCAGTTCCGTGGCGCGCGTGAGAAGGTCCTCGTCGCTCCATGTTGCCGTTCCGTCCTCGAAGGACGTAAGTACGTCGACCCCGCGGCGCCGGAGTCCTTCGGCGATGGAACGATTGACGTGGTGGTCCATGTAGAGGAGGATGCTCACGGAATGAGCCCACGTTCGCGCAATTTGCGCCGGCCAGGTGAGTCTTGGTGGTTCGTCCTCAGTCGCTGGACACGCTCATAACGTTCAGCGATATCGCGATCCATTTCCTCCTTGTGATCATAGTAATACGCCAGCGCGGAGTGGATTTGGCCCAGGCTAAGATGAGGATGGGCCTTCTGAATGGCGGGAGCGTCCAAGCCGTGAGCGATCTGATCGAGCGCGATCATGCGCACCTTGAAGCCGGTGCCCGCGATGATCGGTCTCCCCTCTTCGTCGATTTCCACATGAGCATAACCGACCGTGGCCATCGCACTTCCCCTATCCCGTTGATCGGAAGCGATTCGCAACCTCTTCGCGCCAACGCGTAGATTATACAGGCAGCGAGTCAATCCCCAACACGATCGCCGCTCGGATTTGATCGAGCTGAATCGCCAGACCGTTGACATTGCCGATGAGACTGCCTAAACTAGGTCAGCCTTTGCCGCAAACCTGCGCAATATGAGACAACCTCGGAGTCGCGACGCGTGGCGAACAAGCCCTGGGGCGGCCGGTTCGAAGGCAAAACGGACCGTCGCGTAGAACAGTTTACGGAATCCATCTCCTTTGATCGTCGCCTCTTCAAGCACGATATCCAGGGTTCGATCGCCCACGCGCGGATGCTCGCTCACGTCGAATTGTTAACGACTGATGAATGCCAGCAAATCGTGCAGGGTCTGTCCGAAATCCAGGCAGAGATTGAGGCGGGCCGGTTTGAATTCGTGCTCGAGCGCGAAGACATCCACATGCACATCGAGGCGGCCCTCATTGAGAAGCTTGGCGACGTGGGGAGGAAGCTCCACACGGCGCGCAGCCGCAATGACCAGGTGGCGACCGACCTCAAGCTCTGGACCCGCGATGCCCTGGACCGGATCGATGGTGGGCTCGTCACGCTCCAGCGTGCCTTTCTTGACGCGGCCGGACGGCATCGCGACGTGATCCTGCCGGGCTATACGCATCTCCAACGGGCGCAGCCCGTCCTCGCGGCTCACTACTTCCTGGCGTATGTCGAAAAGCTCGCGCGCGACCGGAGCCGGGTGAGAGACTGCCGGGAGCGTCTCAACGTCCTCCCCCTCGGGGCCGCGGCGCTCGCCGGTACCACGCTGCCGATTGACCGCACCCATGTGGCGCAGTCGTTGGGATTCGCGGATGTTGCGGCCAACAGCCTGGACGTGTCGAGTGACCGCGATTTTGCCATCGAGTCAGCGTCCGTCCTTTCGCTGATCGCCGTTCATCTGTCGGGCTGGGCCGAGGAGTGGGTCCTCTGGAGCACGCAGGAGTTCTCGTTCCTCGCGCTCCCCGATGCAATCTGCACCGGCAGCAGCATCATGCCCCAGAAGAAGAACCCCGACGTCCTCGAGCTCATCCGAGGGCGGACCGGTCGGGTGATCGGGGCGCTCCAAACTCTCCTCGTCCTGGTGAAGGGGCTTCCGCTCGCCTACAATCGTGACCTCCAGGAAGACAAACCCCCGTTGTTCGAGGCGTTCGACACCGTCGAGGCCTGCCTCGACCTGGCGGCGGTCGTCGTGGAAGGGGCGAAGCTCCGTACGGACCGAATCAACGAACGGCTCGACGAGGGCTATCTCGACGCAACGACCTTGATGGAGTACCTCATCCGCGAAGGCATCCCTCAGCGGACCGCTCATGAAGTAATCGGCCACCTGGTGGGCCTCTGCGAGCAAAAGGGGCTCAATCGACTGGCCGACCTCCCCGAGGAGGAGTTCTCCCGGGCGAACCCAAAGTTGGGACCGAAGGTCAAAGAGCAGTTGGGCGTGGCGAATGCCGTGAAAGCGTTTCGCTCGTTTGGCTCGACGGCCCCGGAAGAGGTGGAGAGGCAGATCGGTATTTGGTGTGATCGTCTTAAGTAACGGTTAACGTCGAAACGCGGATTGTGGAGAAACGCATCCATGTCTTCGATCATGAAGAACCTCGGCATTGACCAGTTGAGCGTTGCCCAACGAATTCTTCTCGTGGAGGAGATCTGGGAAAGCATTGCCGAGACACCTGAAGCCGTCCCAATGACGCCAGCGCAACGGGAAGAGCTGGAACGTCGCCTTGCGGACTACGAGGCTGATCCGAAGGCGGGATCCTCATGGGAAGAGGTCAAAGCACGCTTGCGAGGGCAATCGTGAATCGGATTCTCATCATCCGCCCTGACGCCGAGGCAGACATCGCCGATGCACAAGCCTGGTATGATAGGCAGCGAACGGGTTTGGGCGATGAGTTTCTGCTCTGCCTCGAAGAGACTCTCGACCGCCTCCAGCGCCTGCCAGAGGCGGGGGAGCCCCTTGGGAACAATGCCCGTCGGTCCCTAGTTCACCGATTCCCTTACGCAGTCTATTACCGAGTAGGAGACGATCACATCGCTGTCTTGGGCGTGTTTCACAATCGGCGCGATCCCCGGCGCTGGCGTGCGCGATTATCCTGACGTCGAACCGCAAACCGCTTAGGGCACCTTATCATACACGAATATATCGCACCTTAATTTAAGTGGTTTGAGGTCAAACTTTGTCGGACGTCTGAGTATAAGCTTCGTTCGAAGACGCAGGCCATGAATTTCTTGCTCCTCCGTCGAGTCGAGGATTGACATGATGCCCAAGCGTGCCGGTCTCAGGCCCAAAGGCAATTTGAGCATCGCATCGGACGACTTCGATCAAGAGATCGCGCGTACACGCTCGAACAAAGAGTTGATGGCGTTTCTCGAAACGTCTGCCAAACACGGTCCCACCGTGCCTCTCGACGAGGTCAAACGCCAATTAGGCCTCAGTGATGACTCTCTTGCGAACGCTGGTCCCTAACGAGCCCGCTCCACAGGCTCATTGACCCAACAACACCGTTTCCTCAACGACCCGAGCGACCCAAACCCCATGGACCACTTTCACTACCGCGGCGGCCAGCTCTACTGCGAAGACCTCCCCGTCGCCGACCTGGCCGAACAGTTCGGGACACCGCTCTACGTCTACAGCCAGGCGGCCTTTCTGGACACCTTCAACGCCCTGCGCACCGCTTTTGCGGCGGTCGATCCTCTAATCTGTTACGCCATGAAGGCGAACTCGAACCTGGGCATCCTCAAGATGCTCGCCGAACGCGGCAGCGGCTTCGACGTCGTTTCCGGCGGCGAACTCTACCGCGTTGTTGCGGCGGGGGGAGACCCGGGGAAAACGGTCTTCGCGGGCGTCGGCAAGACCGACGAAGAGATCGAGGAAGCACTCGTGGCCGGCGTGCTGATGTTCAACGTCGAGAGCGAGGAAGAACTCGAGAACATCGCCCGGGTCGCCAGTCAGGCGGGCAAGGTCGCGCCGATCGCACTCCGGGTCAACCCCGACGTTGACCCCAAAACCCACCGCTATATCTCCACAGGCAAAAAAGAATCCAAGTTCGGCATGGACATCGACCGCGCACTCCGCGTGGCCGAATCGGCCGTCAAAATCCCCAGCCTCACCATGATCGGTATGCATATGCATATCGGCTCGCAGATCACAACCGTCGAGCCTTACGCCGGTGCCGTGGCCAAGGGGGTCGACATCATCGAGAAACTGCGTAAAATGGGTCATCCTGTCCGTTGGTATAATGTGGGCGGGGGATTTGGGATCGACTACAAGGCGCACGAGGCGAAGCCGATCCAGGCATTCGCAGACGTGATTGTGCCGGCGGTGCAGAGTACGGGGTGCCGGTTGGCCATGGAGCCGGGGCGGGTGATGTCCGGGAACGCAGGCATCCTGGTCAGTCGTGTGTTATATACCAAGCAGTCGGGCGAGAAGCGATTCCTGATTCAAGATGCGGCGATGAACGACCTGATCCGCCCGGCGTTGTACGAGTCGTTTCACAAGATCTGGCCGGTCTCGGTCCCGTCCGGTCTTCCTGCCCCCCCTGACGATTTCGAGGGTGCGATTGCGGGAACGGACCCTTGGGACGTTGTGGGCCCGGTTTGTGAGAGTGGCGACTTCCTGGCCAAGGATCGTGCACTCCCTCGTTTGGAGAGGGGTGCCCTGCTCGCGACGTTCTCGGCCGGGGCTTACGGCATGGTCATGGCCTCCAACTACAACACGCGGCCCCGCGCGGCTGAAGTTCTTGTCGAGGGCACGAATGCCCGGCTCGTCCGGCGCCGCGAAACGTATGACGACCTGATCCTTCAGGAACGACTGTAACCGTATCCCTGGCACCTGTCCTCACTCCCTTCTGGCCCCGAGCAAGGTGGACCCGAGACCATGCATCGAGCCCTGTCTTTTCGAGACCGCCTGGCCTTGATCGCGGGCGTTTCCGCGCTGTCGGCCTGCGCGGCCCTGGCGCTTGCGCCTGGGGTGAAGGGGCAAGAGGCCCAAGGTGAAGCCAAAGCCGCCGCCAAAGCCGAAGCGCCGGCCCCCACGCCGAAATCGAACGCGCCGGCCGTTCCCTTTGGATTCGCCAAGGCGCCGGAAACGCCGATGGAGTTGTGGGAGGTCGTCGACTACCTGATCAGCTCCGGCCAGGTGGAACAGGCGGTTCCCTACTTGAAGAAGCTGCTGGAGAGCAAGCCCGACGACGAGACCCTGCTCAAGATCCGCGACCGCTACGGCGCGGGGTCGATCCTCCACCTGGATGACTACCCGCAGACTCGGTCGGTCGCCAAACCTCTGATTGAGATGCTCGAGGCCGCGGAACTTCGCCAGGCCACGCGCCCCGATCGCATTCAGCGGTTCATCAGCGCGTTGACCAAGTCGAAGGAAGAGCAGGCGTACGCGGTCCGCAGGCTTCGAGAGGCGGGGCCCTACGCGATCCCTCACCTGGTGCGCACGTTGCAACGGCCGGGTCTGAGCGCTGACGAGCGGGCATCGATCGTCTATAACATGGGGCGCCTGGACCGGACGGCAGGTCCTCCCCTGATCGCCTGCCTGGACAGTCCCGACCCCAACCTGGTGCATGACGCGGCGGACGCGCTGGCGGCGATGGGCGAGCTTCGGGCGATCCCTCAACTCACCTATCTGGCCGCGCGGGGCGATGCCGTGGCTGCGGATGCGGTGGGACGCTTGCAGCGGCGGCCCTGGGGCAGCCGGCTCCAGTCGTCGGTCCATCTTCTGACGGAGGAGGCGCTGCGGTATCACCTCCATGCGCTCCGCTTCCCTTCGGACTCGATTCTGATCTGGGTTTGGGACGATGCGGAGCTTCTGCCGGTGGCACGATCGGTGTCTCGGAGCGACGCGGAAGCGTATTTCGGCCTGAAGTACGCGGGCGAGGCGCTGAACCTCGAACCCTCGAACCTCGGTGCACAGGTTGCGTTCCTGAGTCTGGCGTTGGAACAAGCGGTCGAACGTGCCGGTTACACCGACTTCCCGGCCCACGACCCCTCGGGGGCGTTTGCGACCGCGACCGCCTCGGGACCGGAGGTGCTGGGAGCGGTCGTGCGAGCCGCGCTCATCAACGGCAAATACGACCTTGCCGGTGCGGCTGTCACGGCCCTGGGACAGATCACCGACGGAAACGCCCTTGCGTTTGACGGCCGGCCGTCGCCCCTCGTTCAGGCCCTCTCAGCGCCGAGCCGGCGGGTTCAGTTCGCGGCCGCGAGGGCCCTGGTCATGCTTTCCCCGCGCAGGCCGTTCGCGGGTTCGAGCCGGGTGGTGCCGCTCCTGGCTCGTTTCGTCGGGAACCAGGCCCCGCCTCGCGCGGTCGTCATCGACGGCAACTCGTCGCGAGGGAGCCGGCTCACGGGCTACTTGAAGTCCCTGGGCTACGAGCCCGTGCTGGCCTCAACCGGCGATGAGGGCTTCCGTGCCGCCGCGGAGACGGCCGACGTCGAGCTGGTCCTGATCGACAACCACCTGATCCAGGGCTCGTGGAGACTGGTCGATACGCTCTCGAACCTGAGGGCCGACGCCCGCACGGCGAGCATTCCGCTCTATATCGTCGGGCCCTTGAACCTGGAATGGAAGCTCGACTACCTCAAGGAGACGTTCCCCGGGGTCAAGCTGATCGTCCAGCCGACGAGCGCCCAGATCCTCGAACGTCAGCTCGGCGTTCGGCCTGAGCAGTTGTCCGAGGCCGAGCGCTCCAGCTACGCGACCGCCGCGACGGGTCTCCTGGCGTATATCGCACAGATGACGGGAAGCCCATTCGAGGCCGACCTCACGGCCGTCGAGCCGACCTTGAGGGGTGCGCTGAACGCGGCCTCGACTGCCCCTTCCGCCGTCGTGGCGCTGGGCGACGTTCCCGCGCAGTCGGCTCAGCGGGGTCTGGCCGACGCCTTGCTCAACCCGGACACGCCGGCCGAGCTGCGTTATCGCGCCGCGGCTCAGCTCGCCCGCAGCATCCAGCATTACGGCCCCTTGGTGGCTACGGATCAGGAGGCCAAACTGCTCTCCGCACTCGACGAGGCGACTGATCCGGCCCTGCGCAACGGCCTGGCCGCAGTCGTGGGGGCCCTGCGCCCGAAGACGGCCCCAGTCGGTGCGCGGTTACAACGTTTTCGGACCCCGTTGACCAGCACCTCTAACCCCCCGGCGCAGCCCTCTCCCACGCCGGAGCCGGCCTCTCCCCCGGCTTCGCCTGACGCCGCGGCCCCAAACTCGGAGGCCAAACCGTAATCGCCCTGGAATGAGACCCCAACCCGCTCAAGCCAACGGAACGCCTCAAACCGCGTGACCGTCCCACGCTTTCGTGGGCCTCTCTTCGTGGGAGCGAGCCCTCTCTCGAGAGACACGCGTGACACCCGAACCAAGGGCCGTCTCGGACGCAATCGATCGTTATCGGAAGGAAATGGGGAGTGCCCACTCGCCCGGCCCGTCGCGAGGGCTGGCCTTGAGGGTCTCCGGAAGGACGTGCGGCGATGCAATCACCCTATGACCGTTTCCCCAAAAAGAGTGCCACGGGGGACGATGTCACCCTGCCTGGCGTGATCGGCAGCGGTCCGGCGATGCGCGAGGTGTACCGGACGACCGTGCGCGTCGCGAAGGCCCGCGCCTGTGTCTTGATCGTCGGCGAAACGGGCACCGGAAAGGAACTGATCGCCCGCGCCGTGCACGACCTCAGCCCCCGCGCCACTGGTGCCTACATCCGCGTCAACTGCGGCGCGTTGACCGAGAGCCTGCTCGAAAGCGAGCTCTTCGGCCACGTCAAAGGCGCCTTCACGGGCGCCGTCGACAACCGCACCGGCCGCTTCGAGGCCGCTCACACGGGCAGCATCTTCCTCGACGAGATCAACAGCACCTCGCCCAAGCTCCAGGTCAAGCTCCTGCGCATCTTGCAGGAGGGTGAGTTCGAGCGCGTCGGTGACACAAACACCAAGAAGGTCGACACCCGCATCATCGCCGCGACCAACCGCGACCTTCTCGACGAGATCGACGCCGGCCGGTTCCGTGAAGACCTGTATTATCGCTTGAACGTTGTCCCCGTGTATTTGCCCCCTCTGCGCGAACGCCGAGAGGACATCGGTCCGTTGGTCGAGTTCTTCCTCAAGCGCTACGGCGAGCAGAACAAGCGCGAGGTGCGTCGGGTTCACCCGGAAGCGATGCGATTATTGCGCGAGCACGACTGGCCGGGCAATGTGCGCGAGCTTCAGAACTACGTCGAGCGCGCCGTGGTCCTGGGAGAAGGGCCCGAGTTGCAGGTCGAGCACCTACCCCCCCAGCTTCGCGGCGAGTCCGCCCCCCGGCCGATCCGCGCCCCGCGTGGGGGCGACCTTGCGGCCTTGACCGCCGAGCTCGTTCGCCAAGGGATCCGCGCCGCGGGGCCGAACTCCAACGACCTGCACAACCGAGTCGTCGGCCAGGTGGAGCGCGAGCTGATCCAGCAAGTCCTCCAAACCTGCGACCGCGTCCAGATCAAGGCCGCCGCCCGCCTGGGGATCAACCGCAACACCCTGCACAAGAAGCTCGCCGAGTTCCGTATCGACGAGAATGAGCTGGTCGACTCGGGCCCGAGCAACGGCGA
Organism: Singulisphaera sp.; assembly: GCA_027451445.1. Classification (GTDB taxonomy): domain Bacteria; phylum Planctomycetota; class Planctomycetia; order Isosphaerales; family Isosphaeraceae; genus DAIDJG01. Next base: position 40,058 of record DAIDJG010000067.1, on the reverse strand, counting down.
ACCCGCCGCTCCACCGGGGGATGAAGATTAAACTTCTGGATGCCTGGATGTGATGCGCAAGTTGATTTGGGAGTGCGAGGCTTCGTCCGAGCCGTCGAATCATCGCGAGTAATTGGCGTCGTGTGATCACTCGGCAGGGCGTGTCAGTCCGCAGCCACCGCGGGCGGATCGCGACAGACTTCAGTCCCGACCTCGCGAATGGCCTCAGTCTCGCTTCAGAAACACAGCCGGATCGATATGGAAATACTTTCCCAAAATCGAAAGGTGCCGCGCTGCGATGCTCCGTTTACCGCTGATCATGTCCGACAGCGATGACTCCGGAATACCCGTTGCCCTGGCGACTTTCGCTTGTGTCTCGCCCCGTGTATCAATCAAGAACTTGATCATGCCCGGTCCGGTTGTGCTCTTGATCGCGTACGCGTCTCGCTCATATTCCTCAATGAGGGAGGAAAGGACATCGAGGTAATCGTCCTCGTCCTCGTCCAAATCCTGGCGCTTCATTAAACCCTCAGCCACAGCCAGCGCACGCCTGTGGTCTTCCTCGGAACGAATCGGACGCAGACGGTAAGCTTCGATGAGACTCAGGTATTTCCTGGGAATCGGTCGGATTCTCGTGGCCACGCTGTCAGCTCCGTCTGTGAAAGAGTGAAATAACGGAAAGAGACTACGTCCTCTCGAGACGTCACGCTAATTGCACTCGACCTTCCAATCGCCTGTATCATACTCGGCATGGGTGAGTACGTGACGAACGTAGATGCGACCGATGGATTGGCGGCCGTTCCTGATCGTCCTCGAATAGTGAATCCATGCAATCAAACGAAAATGATTGCCGCCGATGTTAAAAATAAAATAGTCATTATATCGGTCCGCTGATGGGAAAGTCGCCCTGAGCTCACTGAATGATTTCCAGTTCACAGCTTTGACAGCGTCGACAAAATTGAGCAAGGGAGCTTCAGCCCGTGGGTGTTTTTCCCAGAACAATCTCAGAGCATTCATCGCGATAATCCGCACTCCCTGTACTCCCTGAAGTCGTCGAGCGGCGCGTCAAAGTCCGATGCCATCCAAAACCCTGGCTTCTGGTAGCTACCGGCCTTGGATGGCCACGACGTCCGCTCGGCCTTTCTCATCTGCGCAACGGGATGGCCATTGGCGATGATCGTGAGCTCCTCACCGGGTTGGAGTTGGTTGAGCAATTCCGCCAGGCGGCACTTCGCTTCGTCGAGCGTGACGGTGTTCATGAAGGTTAACTCCTCGCGTGGGGGTAAGCGCGAATTGTCTGCCACGACTTCATTGGTATCAGTTTACCAAGCGCGGAGAATTTCCCGTATCCCTGCTCCCGGGACGGTGGTAAGGTGAAAGGATTTGTCGGTGAGTACCCGAGGACCGTTCACGACCGACTCGCACGTAACGTTCGTGGTAACACCGTTGGAGGGCTGCACCGACCCGCTTCGGAACGGCCCATAGGACGCGCCATCTCAACTTGCCTCGCGACATCGGGAGCCCGGAAAAGCGCGGCGCAAGCCTCATGACAGGCCCTTTTCGCGCCACCCTTCCCTGTAGGCGGTCCGCACAAACCGATTCGCATCGGCCACGTTGGTGACTTTCATCGCGAGCGCGTTCCACTCGGATGCGAAATCAGTGTCCGAAATCAGTGTCAATTCATTTTATCGACGGTAAACCGAACCGTCACCAATTTCGCGCGGACCAACTCACTCGATGAGATCTTTAAGACGCGCCGGTTCCCTGGGATCGAGGGACGACATGATCCTCGCAGGTTGGTTCAATCTCGTGCCCGGCCGATATCGTTGCGTCCTAAGCGAGCGGGGATTGCCGCTCAACCCCGTCAAACGCCGCAGGTCTTGGGCGCGGTCGGTACCCCGCTCTTCTGGCTCGTTCTCGATGGTCATCGCTCAAGGCACCGAGTACACTTGAGCGATGGACTCTCCCGAAGCGATGCCCATTCTCGACCATCTGTTGGAACCGCTTGGCGACTGTTTGACGGTCGAGTCAGCGCGGCGGGTCCTTGCGCTGCGCGCAGACGCAACGCTACAGGCCCGCGTTAACGAGTTGGCCGCGCGGTATAGCTCCGGATCCCTCTCCCCTGAGGAAGAGGCCGACTACCGGACCTATGTGTCGTACGGCACATTCATCGCCATCCTCAAATCCAAAGCGCGCCAGCTCCTCGCCAACTCGTCGGGGCCGTGATGGACGCTGCCGTCAGGGCCCTCGTGTGGAAGCGGGCAGCGCATCGTTGCGAATACTGCCAACTGCACCAGTTGGATGCCGACTTCTTTTCGTTCCACGTCGAGCATATTGTGGCGAAGCAGCACTTTGGTTCCGACGATGCCGATAACCTCTGTCTCGCCTGCGCGGAGTGCAACCTTGCGAAGGGCCCCAATCTGTCCGGTCGGATTGGGAACCGGATCTACCCACTGTTCGATCCCCGCAAACAGAAGTGGAAACGCCACTTCCACTGGGACCACACAATCCTTGTGGGAAAGACGCTGACGGGACGGGTCACCGTGCAAGTCTTGAATATGAACGCGCCGGCACGGGTGATGTTGCGCGAGAACCTGTTCTTTGAAGGGCGTTTTCCTCCGGATTGAGGCCATACGGCAGTTTTGGCCAGGCATAGAATCTTGGCGAAGATACTGCAAATTTGTTTATAGTTATCTTTTCGAGTGAAGCGCGACGGGCACCCCAGGGAGGCCTGCGGCTAACACGTAACCAGACGCCCTACACTTGTCAAACCGCAGCTCGCGGCTAGACTGAGACAAAGAACCGAAGGCTTGGCGCGGCATTCATCGCGGTTTGTCAGCGTGCCCTGCCGTACGTCACGGACGTGCTGGAAGGCGCGATGCTAGATCGTTGGGCTCGCGCATAACGCGAGTGGCGAACCAGGCTCTAATGTCGCGTGCAAGTGTCAGTCGTTTTCGTATATCTGCAGATATAAACGGATTAAGCGTCATGCGGTACTCGATGCTGCGTGCGATGCTGGCCGTGGCCATCGGCGCGGTCATTATGGCAGCGATGAAGTATCGTTACGAGAGTGGGCCTCCGTACTCGTGGGAACGTTGGCTTGTAGACTCGAAGGCGTCGGTACGGGAGACGGCGGCCGACGAATTGGCCCGCATGGGGCCGGACGCCACACGGTCGATTCCGGTGCTGATCGATGCTCTCGTCAATGATCCCAGTCCCGGAGTCCGTAAGCACTGCGCGATCGGGCTGTACTCGATCCTCCCAAGGAGTGGATCTGTTCCGATAGCAACACGCCGTAGCGTGCTTTCCGCCCTACTGAAAGGCCAGACGGACGGCGATCCCGCCGTTCGAGCGGCCACGGCCGTGGGGCTGAGCGTCCTTCGTGCAGACCCATCGCTCACGGGGCCGGCTCTTTTGAGAGGGGCAAGGGATGGAGATGAATGGGGACGTGCTTCGGCCGTCTCGGAGTTGGCTTATGGCCTCCCGCCCGAATGGCACCGGAGGAACGACGTGCAAGCTGCGATCCTTTCCGCTTTAGGAGATTCGAGTCCGCATGTGCGAGAAAGAGCGGGGAATAGCTACCTCGTTGTGTCCGAGCACGACCCATCAATCTTCGATGAGGCTCTCCGAACCAAGGACGCTCGTGTGCGCCGAACCGCAGTGGAGGCGATCGAACGGAACGGCCTGCGCGCGGCAGCCGCATATCCCTTTCTCATTCCGGCCCTGAACGACCCTGACCCCGACGTGCGCAACGCAGTCAAGAGAGGATTGTCCGCGGCGATTCCCGATCCAAACTTGCAAATCCCTGGGGAGTTGGTCAGCGCTCTCACGAACCCGGACGCCATCGTACGGACGGCTGCGATCGTCGCGCTGGGTAAGTTCGGAACCCGTGCCAAGGTGGCGTTGCGACCCCTTCGCCGAGCGCAAAACGACCCCGACCCGGCGGTCCGCCAAGCTGCGGTCGAGGTCGTCCATGCGATCGAACGCAATCTCGGGGAGGTTGAGGCGACAGTCCTGCATTGCATTGATGAGCTCGACGATGCTGAACCGACAAAACGAGCCCGGGCCGCAGATGATTTGCGCCGACTGGGACCGCCGGCCCGAATCGCATTGCCTGCGCTCGATCGCGTGATTTCGGGCGATTCCAATAGCGATGTACGTGAATCAGCCGCTCGGGCGAAGGACGCGATCATCGGAACGGAGTGAGATCGGACGCTCCGGTGGAAAAATCGGGAGACGCCGTTAATCGACGCCTGTCGGATCATAGCGCTCGGATAACAGGCAGAAGACGTTCTTATGCTTCGTACCGGTTTACGCAATCTGGACTCCAACTGGTCGCACGCGACCGTGCCTCTTCTTCATTGAACTCGCGTTCGGGACCGATTGCGTTTTCCTTTGGTGCGTCGCAGTACTCCGCTCAGTCCGCGTCGAAAACCCCGGCAACCGCGACGGAAAAACCCGCCAGGATGGCCGACGCTGCCGACTCCCCGCGACGGTAGGTCCCGGCTTCTTCATAAGCATCGGCGCGGAGACGGAGCACGGTGATGGTTTCGGTCTGGGGGTTCACGATCCAGTATTCCGGGATGCGTCCCTCTGCGTAGTCGTTCCGCTTGTCGATCAGGTCGCGTTCCGGCTTCTCTTCGCTCACAACCTCGAGGGTGAGATCGGCGCCCAGCCAAAAACGGTTCTGCCGGCGCGGATCGGCGGCGGAAAGCAACAATACGAGGTCCGGTTCGCGGAACTTGCCCCGCCGAATCTGGAGACGCATCGGTGCGAATTGAACCTTGCCTCCGCGCGGCTCGGCAAAACCGTAAAAGGCGCGAAACAGGAACTTCAGTATGCTTTGGTGCTTATCCGTGGGTGTCGGGAGCACTTCCAGAAATCCATCGGTGAACTCGACCAGCCGATTGCGGTGGTCGGTCAAGACGAGGTACTCATCCTCGCTCCATCGACCCTGCGGCGGCAGGATTTCCTCGAGCACGTCTTTCCATTCTTGTGCCGGCGGAAGCGAGTTCGTGAGGGTTGTTGAGTTCGCCATGGCACTTCCCGAAAAACGGCTGCTTGTTCCCTCGAATCTTGAATATACCCGGAACAGTCGCGTGCCGCGATGGGAGGCGGCGAGGCCCGTCACAAACCTCGGAAACCCCAAAAGATCCGCCACTGTAGTAACGTTACCGGGTTGTCTTGGCGGTCGCTGCCCCCTTCTGCATCAGCGACCATGACGACAACCCGGTGACGTCGCGACAGTGTCCAGGAATTCGGAAAAACGGGGAGCCTGAGCCATGCTCCGAACGACGCCTTTAATCTTCGTGCAGACGTGTTCCGAGCACAACCCGGCGCGACTCAGTGTCGTGACGTGTGCGCGGTCTTGACGTGCGTCAAGTGCGCGAGCGGCCCGCTGGGATGGCCTGTGTGCGCCGGTCTCGGCGCGTGTTTGTGGCGTGGAGGTGTCTTCGGCTTCGATTGGGGCGTGCCGATCGAAGCGAAGGCCGAGACCGTCGCCGCGCCTCCCGCTGGGGCAGTGATGGAAATGGTCACGGAGTAGTGGCCGGCGCGCTTGTAATCGTGTTTGCCGATCACCAGGAAGGTGGCGGCTCCGGGCGACTGCCCAGTCCGCATGACCGTGCCTTTGGACCGTTGTCCGTCGCCCCAGTTGATCATCGCGCCGAACTTGCCCGTGTTGGCGACCGGATCAACGAACGTTGCCACGGGGCCAGTGAACGGAGCGCGGGTCGTTCCGGTGATCGCGTTCGCTTGCGCGTGCTGAGGCGCGAGGGTCCCCGTCATCGAGCCCCCACTCTCCTCGTTCAGGAAGTACGACGTCTGCATCGTCAGCGAGCTGCCGTCATCGTCCATGATCGACGTGGTAATCTGGCCGAAGTCGGTGTCCGGCCCGCCCTCGTTGACGCTGTCGGAGGCGTAGGTGTGCGTGCCTTGCACAGCGTACATCACGCCGCCGGACGATGTGCCCTCCTCGACGACGGTGCCCGGGGTCGGCGACGTGCCGTCGCCCCAGTTGATGCTGACGCTGGGGAAGTCGGCGGTTGTGCTGAAGGGGTTCAGATCCGTGAACATGGCCACGGTTCCTGAGTACTGGGTCCCTTCGGTCGCGGAGACCGAGAACCCCGATGCGCTCAGGGGCGCATCGTCGATCATTGCCGGTGTCGTGCCCGAAACGGCGGTGCCTCCGACCGGCGTGATCGTGATCCCGATCGTGTACGAGCCCGACTCCTGGTACGTGTGGCTGCCGTCGACGCCGAAGGTTGTGACCCCCCCGCTCTGGCCGAGCAGGGTGATGGTGCCAGGGCCCGAGGACAGGCCGTCGCCCCAGTTGATCGTCGCCGAGTAGTCGCTGGTCGTTACCGACGTGCTGTTCACGGTGAACTCGCCGACGAGCTCACTGGTCAGCGGCGCACCCTCCTGGCCCGTTGGTGCTGGGCTCACCGGTACGATCTGCGGGGGCGGAGGCGGAGGAGGATTCCCCTCTTCCTGGAGAACGTACGGCGTGTGGATCACCAGGTTGCTGCCGTCGTCGTCGCTGAACGTGACGGTGATCTGGCCGGAGTCGGTATCCGGGCCGAGCTCGTTGGCACTGTCGGAGGCGTAGGTGTGCGTTCCCTGGACTTCGTATGTGACGCCAGCCGACGACGTGCCGGTCTCGATGAACGTGGCCGGCGAGGGGGACGAGCCGTCACCCCAGTCGATGGTGCCGCTGGGGAAGTCGGCCGTTGTGCTGAAGGCGTTTGCATCCGTGAAGATTCCCACGGTCCCCGAGTACTGGACCCCTTCGGTCGGCGACACCGAGAACCCCGAGGCCGTCAAAGGCGCATCGTTGACGGTCGCGGGCGTGGAGCCCGGGACACCCGTGCCGCCGTTGGGCGTGACCGTGAAGTCGATCGTGTACGGGCCGGACTCCTCGTAGGTGTGGCTGCCCAGCACCCCGAAGGTCGTGGTGCCGCCGCTCTGGCTGATGAGAACCACCGTCCCCGGGTCGGGGCCGGAGCCGTCGCCCCAGCCTGTGATCGTCGCCGAGTAGTCTGAGGTCGTCACCGCGGTGCTGTTGACAAAGAACTCACCGACGAGTGCATTGGTCAACGGAGTTCCCTCCTGCGCCGAGGGTGTGGGGCTCACGGGTACGATCTGCGGAGGTGGCGGCGTGGTCGTCTCCTCGCCGAGGACGTACGGCGTGTCGACCACCAGGTTGCTGCCATCCTCATCAGCGAACGAGACAGTGATCGTCCCCGAGTCGACGTCGGAGCCGCTCTCGGAGGCTGCGTCGTTCGCATAGGTGTGGGTGCCGACGATCTCGTAGGTCACGCCGCTGGGCGAGCTACCGATCACGACGAAGCTGAAATCCGCAGGGTTCGTATCGACCGCTCCGTCCCCCCAGTTGACCGAGTTGAGCCGGAAGTCGGCCGTTGTGCTGAAGGGGTTCGCGTCGGTAAAGACGGCGATGGGGCCGCTGAACTCGATCCCTTCGGCGGGGGCCACCGAAGTCGGCGAGGGGTCCAGGGGTGCATCGTCGATGGTCGCGGTCGACGAGCCCGACACGCCCGTGCCGCCGTCGGGTGTGACGGTGAAACCGATCGTGTACAGGCCCGACTCCACGTACGTATGGTTGCCGAGCACGCCAAACGTCGTCGTACTCGCATCCTGGCTGATGAAGACGACGGTACCGGGGTTGCCCGGCGACCCGTCGTCCCAACTGTCGATCGTGGCGGAATAATCGCTCGTGGTCACCGAGATGCTGTTGACCGTGAATTCGCCGACAAGCTCATTGGTCATCGGTGCGCCCTCTTCACCCGAGGGCTCCTTGCTCAGCGTCACAATCTGCGGCGGCGGCGGCGGTGGTGGCGGTGGAGGTGGTGGCGGCGGGGCGTCGTCCACGAAGACGACGTTGTTGCCGGCCGACTCGCTGCCGCCGACGTCGGCCACCGACACCTGAAGTTGATAGTAGCCGGCAGCGTCGTAGGTCACGGGATCGACGCTATCGATCTCGAACGAGCCGCCGCCGAGCGGGATGACCTCACCGTTGACGAAGCCGTTGCCGTCGTCGAAATTGATCAACGCGTCGGGGAAGTCGTCGAGCGTTGCGCCGAAGTTCGCGTCCTGGAACCGCGCGACTTCGGTGCCGGCCGGGATCGCCACTCCGACCTGGGTCTCCAGGGCAGCGACCTCCATGACGGTGATGGGGGCGTCGTCAACCGTGGCCGTGTTGGCCAGCGCGAGCTCATTGCCCGACGTGTCGGTCACGAGGACGTTGATGGGGAATTCGCCACCAGCGCCTGTTTCCTCGCTGTAGGTATGCGAGCCCAGCACGTCGTAGCTGTCCGGGCCGGTCTTGACCACCGTCCCCGCGTCGTCCTCGCTGCCGTCGCCCCAGTTGATCAGGGCACCGAAGCTCGCGGCGGTATTGTCGAGGTTGGAGTCGATGAACGAGCCGACGACCACGTTCGATGCGCGCTGGCCTTCCGCCGCGAGCACCGGTGGTGCGGCGGCCGCCGCGGCGTTTGCTGCGCCGGCGGTGATGATTGCCTCGGAGAAGGCCACCGTCCGGCTGCTCCCTTCATCGGTCACGAAGACCTCGATCTCGTAGTCGCCGGCGGCCTTGTAGGTGTGATCGCCCTGGATCACGATCGTTGCGCCGGGTGGATTGCCGATCGAGCGGACCGTGATCACGTTGGCCGCGTCGCCCAGGGTGTTCTGCGTTCCGTCGCCCCAGTCGATGAGGATCGCGCCGTTGGCCGTGAAGTCGCCGAGCGGCACGGCGGGGTTGGGATCGACCACCGACGCAATATCAGGCGCCCCCGGCGAGCGGCCGGGCGTCTTCGACAGCGGTACGTTCACGACGCCGGGAATGCTCGGTGCGCCCATGGCGGTGATCGGCAGGTCGTTTACGGTCACTTTGTTGGTCACCACGACCACGCTGCCGTCAACGTCGGTCACCGTGGCCGTGACGTTGAACGGCATGCCGGCAAATTGCTGTTCTTCTTTGTACTTGTGGTCGCCTTTCACGATGAACACGGTGCCGGCGGCTGTGCCGCCGAAGATCGAGACGGTCCCTGTTTTGGTGTCGGGGGCCGAGCCGTCCCCCCAGTTGATTGACACCGAGAAGTCTTTCGTGTTGCCCGCCGTATTGCCGTCGGTAAAGGTGCCGATCAACGCACCGCTGAGCTTGATGTTCTCGCTGGCCGTCAGAGTGTCCAACGCCGGACCCGCGACCAGCGGAGCATCGACGATCGTCGCGGTGGTACCACCGATCGTCCGGCTGCCCCCCGCGTCTCCCGCACTATCATCGATGACCACACCGATGGCGAAGATTCCGGCTTCGGCATACTTGTGCGAGCCGAGCACCGAGAATCCGCCGCCCAGAGCAGGAACGACGATCCCCGAGCCGGCTGAACCGTCCCCCCAGTCGATCGAGGCCTTGAAGTCCGTGGCGAGTACCAGTGGGTCGCCATCGACGAAGTTCGCCACAGTGACGCTCGTACTACCACTGAGGGGATCGACGAGGGGCGAGTTCTCCACCCCCGCCAGCGCCGGCGCCGCGACTGCCGTGAGCGGCGCATCGAGGATATTGACGTTCGCCACGGCACTCACGGTCTTGCCACCGATGTCCGTCACGTTCATCGTGATCAACGCCGGTCCGACCTTCACGTAGGTGTGGTTGCCGAGTATGGCAAATCCCTCTCCCAGCGGCGTCGGACCCGTGGCGATGACCGTGCCCAGGTCGCTCGACCCGTCTCCCCAGTTGATGAGCGCGCTGCCGGTCACGCCGTTCGCAATGAAGTCGCCCGTTGTCGCCAACGGATTCGTATCGATGAACGTCGCCAGCGTGATGGGCGCCGTCGCGATGGGGATGCCTTCGAAGAACGTGCCGGAAGGATCGAGGCCGCTGGCGGAGACCAAAGGCGCATCTGCGACGTTCGCGAATCCCCCCGCGACCACCGAGGCCTGGTTGTCCGTCTCCGACACCGTGATCGCGATGTTGTACGGCTGAAGCCGCACCGGAGAGCCCGTCTCGTCGAGGTAAGTGTGTGCGTGCGCCAGGTCGACGCTCACGATGAACGCACCCGACCCATTGCCCGGCGAGACGATCCCGGTTGTTGGTGCCGAGCCGTCGCCCCAATCGATGGTCGCGGTGAAGTCGCCCGCGCTCGACCTGGTGTTGTCGTCGGTGAAGTTGCCGACCACGCCGACGAACGGCGCCCCCTCGACGGCCGAGACGTTGACGACCGAGAGCTTGAGCGCACCCTCGCCGATCACCGCGGTGTTTTCCACCGGCGTGATGCTGCCGAATAGCCCGTTCGCACCGCCGTTCGCGCCCGCCGTGAAGTAGAGCGTGTTGGTCGCGCCGGCGCTTCCCCCATTGCCAAAGAGCAAAGCGTGCAGACCGTCGATAACCACCGCCTGGTTCGAGGAGTTGATCAAGGGGCTGATGAACGCGCCGGTGTTGGGGTCGAAGACGTTGATATGTCCATCGCCGTGATTGCCGACGAGGAGATCATTGCTGAACTGCCCGAAATTGGAGGGCGCCAGCGCCACTCCCCAGGGTGCATCGAGTGGCGCGTTGGAGATCAAGTGCGGCTGCGTCACGCCGTTGACGACCGGTTGGATCAGCGAGCCGGAGAGTGTGTATTCGTCGACAAACCCCCAGCCAAGACTGGCCGCGGCATTGCGCGCAGCGGAGTCTTGCCTGGCATACGTGACGTAGAACGTCCCGTTGATGTCCTGGATGTTGTAGGGTGCGTAACCGGCCGGGATCGCCGGGTCGGTAAAGGCGTTTGCGCCGAAGGGAGTGACCATGTTGAAGTTCTGGTCGAAGATCTCGATCTGGCCGCTGTGGAAGTTGTCGGCGTAGAGGTAGGTGTTGCCGCCGGTATCAGCGACGGCCATGCCCGTGTAATCGGCCCCCGCGCTGGAACGGTCGACCTCGAGCACGGCCGTCTTCGACGGCGTTGGGGGTGTATCCACGCCCGGGTTCCACCCGCTGATCGTTCCGTCCTGAGTGACGAACAGGAACACGGCCGGCGTGTCGGTATTGCCCGGGATCAGATCAAAGATCGGCGAGGGGGCGGTCGAGTGCGGATTGTAGGCGACGCCGGTCGGGGTCGATGGTCCACTGCCGCCGGTCGGCGGTGGGATTGTGACTCCCAAGGGCGACTGAGGTGCGCCGGTTCCGTCGTACTGGGTCGAGAGTCCCGACCCCTGGTCGGAGACCCAGAATGGTTGGCCAGGACCGTACGCGAGTCCCCACGGGTTCTTGAGGCTGCCGTCCGTTGTATTGGCCGACACCGAACCGTCGGACACGAGGTTCACCTGCGTGGTCGACCCCGTCTTAACCGAAGCGCCACCGAGGTCGGTGACCGTGACCGGGATACCGCCCACGATTGAGGCCAGGGCGCCGGTGGACATGTCGGTGATCGTCACGACCACGTTGTAGGTGCCGGCTTCGGCGTACTGGTGACTGGCCGTGACGTCGAACAACGGCGCACCGTCGCTGGTGCCTGCGGCGGCGATCGAGCCCGGGATGTCGGGGGTATTGTCGCCCCAGTCGACCATGGCCATGAAATTGTTGGAGCGAGCGTTCGGGTCGGCGTCCATGAACGACGCGACGTGGAAGTTGAGAGCCTTGCCCTCGAGGGACAGGTCGTTCGTAATGGGCACGACCGACCCGTTGATCGGAGTCAGGAGCCGATCGGCCGCATTGATGACATTCACGGCACTGTAATTCTCGTAGCCGATCGGCAAGTTGGCGCCGATGATTATCGTACCGAGACCGACGGGTCCGTTCGGCGGCGCGGTCACGCTCACCGGCCCCTCGTTGCCGGCATTGAGGGTCAAGGTGTCGAAACGCCCCGCCCCTTTCAGCTCCAGGGCGCTCAGCACGCCGAGCCCCAGAGCGATCTCCTGCGGCAGGATGCCGATGATCGTGCGTTGCGACACGGTGACGACGCGCGCCGTCGCGTCGTTGGTATCGTCCACAGTCAGCGCCACGGAGCCGGCGGGACCGGTCAGGTTGATCGTGCCATTGATGGTCTGTGCGTTGGCGTTGGTGAGTTGGAGCGAAACGCCCGTGGCCTGGGCATTGATGTTCAAGTCGGTGGCCACCCCGTTAGGGGCCCCGTTGGGGACCACCTCCACGGCCGTTGCGACGTTGACGTTCACCCCGCCGCTCAGGTTCAGCGTATCGGTCGCGAGGTTGTCCTGGGCGTTGATGTAGAGCGTTCCGGTCGTGGCGGTGACATTGACCGTATTGGGGCTCGGACTCGGCCCGAGATTCGCACCGGTGTTGAGGGTGGTCTTGACGGTGTTGTCCCTCGTGCCGGACACGGTGAAGGTGTTCCCACCGCTCCCCCCTTTAACGGTGAGTGCGTAGAGAGTCGCTCCCGTGTAATCAATCGTTGTGGGAGCCAGGCTGGTCACCTGGTTGGCCGAGATCGTGGCCGTCCTGGGCGTGCTGTCGGCCCAGTCGTCGATCGTCAGGCTGGTGTTGCCGGCCGTGCTGGCAACGGTGACGGCACCCTTCAGGTCCTGAACGCCCGCGGTCGAGTTGCCGAGCGTGGCCGTGGTTACTCCAGCGGCGCTCAGACTCAAACTCCCTTTTGTGGCCTGGACCGTCACGGCGTTGTTGCCGCTGCCTGTGTCGACCGTGGTCGGAGCCCCCGGCGTGTTGGAGAGAGTGAAAGCGTTGCCTCCGCTTCCTCCCTGAACGAGCAGCGACGCAAGGTTGGCCCCCGAGTAGTCCACCGATGCGGAGCCGATTGAGAGGTTCGTCCCGGAGATCGACCACGTTTTCGGGGACGATGCACCGGAGTCGTCGGCGACGAGCGTCGTGGTCCCGAGCACGTTGCCGATCGCGACGGAGCTAAGGAGCCCCGACATCCCTTTTGAAGGATCGCCAAGGACAACGGTATCGGTATCCGAGGGCGTCGAAGTGCTGAAGATGATCGTGGTTGCGTTGTTCTCCGACTCCAGGTTGATGGTATCGTTGCCGTCCTTGCCATCGATCAGGAGCGACGAGACCGACGTGACCGGCCCTTGCACGGTGTTCGTACCGCTCCCTGTCCAGCCCGCGGAGATGGCGTTCGACGTCAGTGTGATCGTCTCGGCGGTGTCGGTGAACGTATAATTGCCGCCGATGCCCGTTGAAGAAACCGTGAGGTCATTGTTGATGCCGGCGCTCGCCTTGTACGAGAGCGCCTTGCTCGTGACGTCGAGGGTCGACAGCAGCGTACGCTCCTCCAGGGCTTCGACAATAGCCGTGAGTCCTCGTCGGCGGGATTGCTCAGGAAGCAAGCGGACGGGGTTCCGCGTGTGCCGCGTTTTCCGACGGTCGAATCCGAATTTCATGCTGCGTCTCCTGATGACGTGCTCAAGGATGAAATGCAGTTCAAATCGTTGAAATGAGACGGACGAGCCCCTACCCCGGCCAAGGCCGCCGCGCGCGTGCGCGGACGGCGGTCGGGATCTCGCGATCCATGGTCGCGAGACCATTCGTGCGTGCTTAATATCGCGCGCACATCAACGTGTCCGGCCCAGCCCTTACTGCCTAACCAGGCTGCGCACCGGTAGCGGATGGCGCCGCATAGTCCGAAGACTTTCGGTGCCACTTTCGTCGATCGCCGAGCCACCTTGTTCGGCGCTACCCCCACTGGGGGCTCTGCACGACACGATCAGCGGTTGTTGATCCGGGTGACGTTCCGATCACCCGCTTCGCTGATCTTACGCGTCAATCGCGTGGACAGAGTCTTCCCGATTCGTGCCGATGATTCTTCGCTACCATCGGCTGCGACAACGTGGTCGAAAACATACGCAAGCTGAGCCGGTTCCGTGCGGAACGCACTGAGGAGTCCCGGCTCCAGACGTCAAGGCGCACGGTCCCAAGCCCGGATCGAACCCGGGCGCACAAAATGTAGACCCCTTTTTTGGAAGAGCTATGAGAAAAAGAACGCGCGATTGCCCATCAATCCCGGCGCGGAGTCGAGGTCTGACGCAAAAAAGTCGGCACTCTGGGGGGGACCGTCAGCCGAACTTCGTCGGTAATGGTTAGTGCGCTCGTCAAGCTCTCCCCCGGGGGAGGTGAGAACCGCAGCGGCGATGATGTTAGCGAGTCCAATCGCGCGTGGCAATTAAAATTCCTAAAAAAGCGAGAAAGAGCACTGAGATTCAATTATCGAATCGGCTGTAATAAGCTGATAGACAACAGGTCTTTGACCTTTAATGTGATTGCACGGATAAGCCGTCTTCCGCAGGAGGCCCTTGCTTCAACGTGTCCTGACTCGACGTCCGGCGTGCCGTGTGCTACGCCGCGGGCCACCGATCGGAATCAACGAAATGTCCGGGCGGGGTGAAAAGCGTTGGTCGGCCAATGAGGGGAGATGACGATCTTCGGGCTTCCCGCTCCACATGATCCGGTAGCAGGTGTTTTCGCAGATAGGCTCGGAATCGCAATGACCCTGTTCGGGTGGTTGCGGAGCTCAGAGTCTGTCCCGGAAGTGGAGCGGAGCCGGAAAACGGGGACTGGCTCCGAGTCTTCGAGGTGCCTGTCCCCGTTTTCCGGCGGAGCGGGAAGCGAGAAATGGGGACAGGCACCGTCCAAAGACGTCCGGAGCCAGTCCCCATTTCTCGCTTCCCGCCCTATTGGGACAGACTCTCAGTCGTTGTGCGAAGGGCGGCCCCGTTTTGGCCGGCGTGGGGGCCGGTGCTGCGAGCGGGCGAATGCTCCAAGGTGCCGGAGGCCGTCGCCGTGGCAAGTGTACGGCATGGCCGAACGTACCGCGTCGGTCAGCCCGCGGCCGCCGACCACCACGGCTACCCCGGCCCGTTCGGCTTCCTCATAAAGCACACGATACTCACTGAGGAAACGGTCCCGATCCGCGAGGTCGCTCACCGAGATCCACAAGAGCCGCGGACGCAATTCCGAGAGCGCCTGACGGAAGGAAACGAGCGGCGTGTGCGGGCCAAGGTCGATCGCCTGCCACCCCGCGTCGAGCAAGACCATCTCTGCCAGAAGGCTGGCCAGGACGTAGTAGTCGCCTTCCGGACTTCCGCCGACCGCGAGCGGGCGCCCGCGGTCGTCCGGTGCCTCCAGGGTGGCCTTGAGCTCATAGAGTGTCGATTGGCAGAGTCGCGTGCCCCTGTGCTCGTGGAAGACACCAATCTCGCCGGTCTCCCACTCGTGACCCAATTGAATCATCGCGGGCGCGATCACGAAGTCGGCCAGGGTCTCGAGCGCAACGCCGGACGCGTACGAGCCGTGGATCAGCGAACGCACGGCGTGCGCATCTCCCCGCTTGAGTGCGGAAAGCAACTGTTGCGCGAGGATCTTCGGATCGCGTTGCCCCTGCGTCTCGACGGCAAGCTGAAGCCCGCTGAGGTCCCGTTGCGGGAAATCCCCCTCCCGGACGAGGCGCAGCACGTCGGCCACAAGGAGCTTGCGATGTCCCCCTGCCGTTTTGTGAGCGGGCAGAATTCCCTCGTCCACCCATCGCTTCACGGTCGAAACACCGACGCCCAACGCCCGGGCGGCCTCGGCCGTGCTGATGTACTGAGGTTGCGTCATACGCGACCAGCGCCATGGTTTCTTGAACGTTTCGGTCGTTCGGTTTCAGTGTAGGCATTCCCCCTGGCGCGAGCAACCACGATTCCTGTGACCCCGACGAGAAGGTGGGCGGCGGCACGCCGGCTGCTCCGTCGTGAAAGTCGGGACGCCTCCGGAAAAACGCCAACTGCTCTTGACGGAGCGGAGGGACCGGGCATATTCATTAATTGGACGATTTGGACGTTTCGGTCCGCATGCAGCGTGCCGGCATCGTCCTCGGCTTTCAGTCGGAGAGACGAGCGTGAGCGGTTCCGGGGCGGTGAAGAGGGAAGAAGGTGACTCGACCGGGCTTCTCGGTTCGACTCGGGAACGTGAGTTGCTCGAAGGGTTGGCCGATTGTCGTCGAACGCTCGCCGGGGCGCTTGCAAGAACGGCGGAGCACGCTGACGCATCTCAGGCCGAAGACGCGCGCGTCCGTCACCGCCTGCTGGCCGACGCCTATCGCCAACTCGACCGCTCCGATTACAGGCTCGCCGCCGTGTTTGAGCGCTACTTCGAATTTCGCGCCGAGTTGGCGCTGGCGAATATGGGGTTGGTTGCTTACGTCGCCAAGCGGTATCGTAACCGCGGCGTTGCCTACTCGGATCTCCTTCAGGACGGCTTCTGCGGCCTGCTTGATGCGATTGATCGGTTCGACCTGGCACACCCGACGAAGCTGTCAACCTACGCGATGTGGTGGATTCGCCAGGCCATCCAGTGCAGCGTGGCCGCGAGCGCCTATCCGGTCAGCCTGACCCCGCGCCATCTTCGCGCATTGGCCCGGGCCGAAGCCCGAAGCGAGCCGGAGTTTGCCCACGAACGCAGTCAACAGGGCATGGCCGCCGAGTTGGTGCAACGGATTCGCTCGGCCACTCGGCCTGCCATCTCGCTCGATTCCACCCGAATTTCCCCCGACGACGGTCTGCTCGATTTTCAGCACCACTATGGCGGCGAGACGGACCGGAACGAGACCATTGCGGAATGGTTCAGCTTTCTGCGCCCTCGGGAGCGGCAGGTGCTCATTCACCGCTTCGGATTAGGCGGAGCTCCGCGGCTTTCTCTCAGTCAGGTGGGTGCGCTGCTCGACGTCTCCAGGGAACGCGTTCGCCAAATTCAGAACACTGCGCTCCACGCGATTCGCATGAGGACATCGCAAGAACCGTGATCGCGCGTTGTTCCGCGCGAGTTGGGTGCAAACTCGCCGGCATGTGTTCTGGATGGGTTGGTTCTTGCCGAGAAGCCTTCGGAGTCTGTGACGGTGCCTGAGATGAGTCACTATGTGCTGCGCCGCGAACAGCGGATCCCCCGGCCGATCGACGAGGTGTTCGCGTTCTTTGCCGAAGCTCGGAACCTCGAAGCGCTCACGCCGGCGTGGCTGGGTTTTCGAATCGTTTCTGTCAACCCGCTGCCGATTCAGGCAGGAACCCTGATCCGCTACCAGTTGCGCTGGCATGGCATTCCCCTCCGCTGGCTCACCGAGATTCAGAGCTGGACGCCGCCCACGGGGTTTGTGGATGTGCAACTGAAGGGTCCGTACCGACTCTGGTATCACACCCATAGTTTCGAGCCGCTTAACGGGGGGACCCTCATGCGCGACGAGGTTCGCTATGCCCTCCCCTTTGGGCCCCTGGGCCGACTCGTGCACGTCTTGATGGTGAGAGCCAACGTGGAGGCGATTTTCGACTTTCGCGCTGCCAGGGTGTCCGAGATCTTTGGACAGGAATTCCCGAACACCTAGTCCGAGAGTACCGAGGATGCGTGGGGTTGCGTATGGAGTATAATTCCTCCGAACTCGCGATCCAACTTCCCTCGGACTCATCGACGACAATGCCCGACCCGAATCCACCGCCCGAAGCGTTGGCCCTCAACCAACTCCACCAAGGCGACTGCCTCGAACTCTTTCCGGGGATCGAAACCGGCTCGGTCGACCTCGTCTTCGCCGACCCACCGTTCAACATCGGCTACGACTACGACGTCTACAACGACCGCCGCAGCGCCGAGCAGTACCTCGACTGGTCGCGCCAGTGGGGCGAACAGGTGAAGCGAGTGCTCAAACCTTCAGGCGCGTTCTGGCTGGCGATCGGCGACGAGTTCGCGGCTGAGCTGAAGGTGATCTTCCACCGCGATCTGGGGTTTTCGTTGCGGAGCTGGGTGATCTGGTACTACACCTTCGGCGTCCACTGCACGAAGAAGTTCGCCCGCAGCCACGCTCATTTGTTTCACTTCGTGAAGGACCCCAAGAACTACACGTTCAACGACCAGCCCGTCCGCGTGCCCTCTGCACGGCAGCTCGTGTACTTCGACAGCCGCGCCAACCCCGAAGGGCGCCTCCCTGACGACACCTGGATCCTCCGGCCCCAGGATGTGCCGAACGGCTTTTCAGGTGACAGTGATACCTGGTATTTCCCCCGCGTCTGCGGCACGTTCAAGGAGCGAGCTGGCTTCCACGGCTGCCAGATGCCGGAACAGTTGCTCGGCCGGATCATCCGGGCGTGCTCGAACGAGGGCGAGACCGTCCTTGACCCGTTTGGCGGCAGCGGCACGACGCTCATCACGGCCAAGAAGCTCGGGCGGAAGTTTGTGGGGTTCGAGCTTTCTCCGGAGTACGCGGCACGGGTGCAGGAGCGATTGAGCGATACGCGCGTGGGGCAAGCGCTCGAGGGGGGAGAAGATCCGATGGCGGGGGGGAAAGGGAGAGGGTCGCGTTCGAGAGCTACCGGGGGCGCATGAGGAATCTTGTCTCAACGAGGTCGTCAACGAAGTTTCGCCTGCTTCAGCCCGCTCGGTTCAGCAGTTAGAGAGTCAAGTAGCCGCCCGATACCCTCACTTGCACGTGGTATGCCAATAACGTTGAAGAGTTCCTGCGAACGAAACAGGAGAGCTCGTGACGCCTCCATGTCACCACGCTGTCCAGCGATCAACGCGAGGCCTCCGTACGCCCTGGCCATCCCCAGGCGCCATCCGAGCATCTCATCGATGAGGAGGGCTTTTCGGAGCATTGCCTCGGCTTGATCGAGATCTCCACGTTCCAGGTAAATCAGACCAAGGTTCCCGTAGGAGTTGGCCGCGTCCTGCTGACGACCGAGCGCCTTCTCGATCTCCAGACCTTTGCGAATCATCTCCACGGCGCGGTCCAGATCTCCACGAGTTTGGTAGATCAAGCCAAGACTTTCGAAGGATTTGGCCATGCCCTCCCGATTACTACGCCCTTCGTTGAGCTCCAGCGCTTTGAGAACCATTGCCTCGGCTTGATCGAGATCTCCACGCGTCCAGTTTAAGCCGCCGAGGCTTCTGTAGACATTGGCGACCCCCTGCCAATGACCGAGCGCCTTCTCGATCTCCAAGGCTTTGCAAAGCATCGTCTCGGCGCGTCCCAGATCTCGACGAACCTGATACAACCCCCCGATATTTCCATAGGCGTTGGCCATCGCATGCCGACGGCCGAGCGTCTCATAAATCGCAAGGGCCTGAAGGTAAAGGCGCTCTGCTTCATCGAATTCACCGAGTAATTCGAGATGCTTGCCCAGTTCGTTGAGCCAATCGGCGTGGGTCGACAGAACGAAGGGATGATTGCTTCTTAGCGCCGACGTGAGCCGTGAGCGCAGTTCGCGTATCCGCGCTCGGCGCTCTGGCTCCGTGAGGCGACCGTCAAGGCCGCCCTGCCATGGCTCTGATTGAAGTGGTCGAAGTTCGATATCCGTCAACTCTGAAAAGAAAAAAGTATCGCTGCGCCAATCAACAAAGTCAGGCGATTCGCGACAAAGAAGTGTGAACAAATAATCTGCCACCCAGAAGACGACTGGACGCGCGATCTGTACGGGCCACTTCGGACGCTGGAGGTTGAGGACTCGCAATACGGCATGATCATTCACCACCGACGGTACAGCTTTCTCCAGGTCGACCAGCATCAAAGGCCCCAGCGGATTCGTTTCTGCCTGAAGTGAAGTCTCGTGGAGCAGGTCTATCGTTTTAGCGTCTACACGAACGATCACAGGCGGCGCGTCCGGCATCGATTCCGCAAGCGCTTCGATCAGCGCGTCTCGGTCGATCGGACGGTTACACACCGCGATGAAGAGCGCAAAGCCGTCGGACCGCGCGAGCCCGCGGCGCAGCGAGCGAAACGATTCGCCGCAGAGAGGCGAATCAAGTCGCGACACCATATTTGGGGAGAGTGCGGATGACAGGGTTCACCTCGTACCAGGGTCGACCGTTCATGTATTCAAAAATGTGGAGAAGGTAAAGCATTTCCTGGTGCACCGCGTCCTTGGGCATATCATCGCAAGGCTCGCCGAACTGGCGAAGGTTCTCCCAAAAGTCATCGGGAATCTCGCGAAACAGGCTGTTCGCGTAGTTTCTGACGGCGAGTTCGGCGGCCTTGCGCGTGATCGGCAGCTTGTCGATCGCGCCGATTGATGAGCGCAAGAACATCATTAAATGACGGGGATGCCCGCCAGTCATCCTGCAGAGATAGTGACCCGTCTCGGGCTTGTCGAACGCGTTGCCGATATCCACGTCCGCATACCGGCATCGAGCCTCGATCATCTTCCACATCGTCTGCATGCCGGGCGTGCTGGAAGTTGGCTCCGATCGGTTATCACCCCTGAGATTGATCATGGAGACCGGGACATTGTGTTCGCCGAAGGCTTGTTCAACCTGAGCCGTGCGGGGTGAGTAGAAAAGCGAGATCGGTACGGTATAGATTGTGTGAGCATTCAGGCTCGCCAATTGGTCACTGCGGTCAAGGAAGAGCCGATCGTGCGTGGTCTTGCCCTCCTTTACCTCTCGACAGATCAATTTGTCCAGGCCGTCGATGATGAGGGCTAAGCCGTCTTTGCCAGCTTGAAGGAGGGCGATCGTCGCCGCTTTCAAGAGATCGTTGACGGCGGCGAGTAAGTCATGGTTTCGCAATTCAACAGCGTCACGGAGTTCCGCGCGGGCGTTCGGGCGGTACTTGAACTCGGCAGTTAAGTCACCGAAGGGGACGTTGATTTTCGCGTCTTTGAGGTACAGTTTCGCGCCAAGGGCTCCCTTTACCTCGTCCCACAACCGTTGGAGGGAAGTGGTGACTGGATTGAATCCTTCGAGATTCGCCCCGCGAAGTTGACGCTGGACTTCGGCAACTGTGCAGACCAGTAGGTCGGGAAAGTCGAGATCGTTGACGTCCAACAACTCGCTGACGTCGAAATAGATCACCTCAAATGAGGACGGCTTCTTGACGGAAGGCGGATTCTCGAGATGGGCTTTGAGCCGGTAAAGCTCGCTGGTCTTACCCACGCCGCGATGTCCGGCGAACATCTTTACCTCAGGCTTCTCAGGGTCGGCCAACCGCAGACAACGCTCGAAGGATTCGACGACATTCGCACCGCGCACCTCATCGCAAACCACATACCGGTCGTCGGTGGGCTCGAGCGACTCGTTGGGATTGCACGCGCGGTAGAGCCGGGTCGTCGGATCGAGGTTCTGGGCCATGAAGGCGGTCCCGAGTCGAGGCTGAGATGGGGCACGGGCCTCAGTTCCCATGTCACCCGATCTCAACTGCTCCAGGATATCGACTGAGGACCGAACTCACAATTAGCCCCGTCTGAGCAGTAGGCTTGGGAGCCAGGAGCGGAAACGGCGCGCAACGATCGGCGTGATCCCGTTGTGTTCGATTCGCTCACGGTCTTGTATAATAAGCTGGCAATTCACCGCTGGTACCTGTAAGGAGAACTGTCGGTGCCGTCACCCTTCCCCGGCATGGATCCCTACCTCGAAGAGCCAGGAATCTGGCCCGACTTTCACCACGGCCTTGCCGCCGAACTCAAGAACTCGTTGAATCAAACCCTACCAAGCCCATTCTACGCCCGAGTCGAAGCGCGCTCGGAGATGGGAGTCGTGGAAGAACCCAACACGCGAAGGTGGATCGTTCCCGACGTCCTCGTGTTGCGGGAGCACCGTCGGGTCTCGAATCCGGAAAGCACTGCCATCCTCGACCGCCCGCGAAGTGTGCTCTCGAATTCGTTTGAGTATGTCGTTGAGATCGATCCGATCGAGCATCCTTACGTCGAGATTCGCGACGCCCGAAGAGGTCACCAACTCATCACGCTCATCGAGATCCTCAGTCCGTCCAACAAGCTCCCGGGATCCGATCGTGACGCCTATCTAAGGAAACAAGCCGAAGTCCTGGCGAGCGACGCAAGCCTCATCGAGATCGACCTGCTTCGAGCAGGCAAGCGAACCTTATCTGAAATGGATTTGGAAGCACTGGCTGGTCAAATCAAGCCCCCCGTCAACTATCTCGTACTCGTCAACCGCGCCTGGCGGCGCAAACAGAGAGTGGCTCCGTACGAGATCTTTCCTTGCACACTTCGCGAATGGTTGCCCTGCTTTCCGGTACCCCTCACGGAAGGTATGGGTGAGTTGCCACTCGATCTTCAGTATATCTTTAATCGTGTCTACGATGCCGGGGCCTACCGCCGCGGTGCTATTGACTACTCCCTCCCTCCCGTACCTCCCCTATCCGACGAAGATGCCGCCTGGGCCGACCGTCTCCTGCGCGATCTGGCCTCACGCGAATCCTGAAAATCGCCTCTTGACGTCCCCTGACCACCCGCCTATCCTTCATCTCAGACAAAACAACTGAACTCTCAGACAAACGAACTGGAAGCCCCGATGGGACGACCTGCGCAGGACATTACGGAGTCGGAACTGGCGGTGCTACGCGTGCTCTGGGAGCGCCGGAGTGCCACGATCCGGCTCTTGACGGACACGCTCTACCCGGGCGGCAGTGCGGCGCAGTATGCAACGGTGCAGAAGCTGTTGGAGCGTATGGAGGCGAAAGGCTATGTGCGTCGCGATCGCTCGCTGTTCGTGCACCAGTTTGAGCCCGCGCTCGAGCGCGACGAGCTGATTGGCCGGCGCCTGCGGGCGCTCGCCGAGACGCTCTGCGACGGCTCGATGACGCCGTTGATGACCCACCTGGCACGGGCCCAACGGCTGACCGACGAAGAGCGCGCAGCGCTCCATGCCCTGATCGAGGGCGAAGGCGACACAACCCCCGGCTCGCAGTCAAAGCCGAAGTGACCCGGCACTCGCCAGGAAAGGGGAACGGCATGCAAGGGCTCGTACAGGCGGGACTGACTAACGCTTTGGCCGCGACGCTGCTGGCATTGCTGGCCGCAGGGGCCGGGAGGACGATTCGCCGGCCGGCGTTGACACACAGCCTCTGGGTTCTCGTTCTTTTGAAGCTCGTGACCCCGCCGATCGCATCGGTCGCCATCACGTTGGGCGAGCCGCAAGCGTCGGCGAACGTAGCGAAAGTGCTGGAGTTTGAGCCGGAGAAGCTTGCCGACGAACCATTACTGTCCCCTGCACAAGAGTCGGATCTTCAAATCACTCCCGCAGACTCGATCGCGGTCGAGGAACTCGTTGAGCCGACTCAGGATGCGCGGGCCAAAGCCCTGCTCTGCACGCCGTCTCGGATCGACTTCGCAGCGTCCGTTCCTTGGCTTTTGGCGTGTTGGTTCGTAGGGGCGCTGGGCTGGTGGGGGCTTGCGGCCGTACGGATGGTGCGGTTTCAGCGCTCGCTTCGCGACGCAGACTCACCGTCTGTCGCGCTGTCGGAACAGGTGCAGCGGCTGGCGGCGCGTCTGAGTTTGGCGAAGGCTCCGCGCGTTCTGCTCGTGCCGGGCCAGGTGCCCCCTTTGATCTGGTTCATCGGCGGCGCGGCGAGTCTCGTGCTCCCGAGTTCACTCTGGCAGAGGCTCACGGCCGAGGAGCGTGAGTCGCTCTTGATCCACGAGCTGGCCCACCTGCGCCGGCGCGATCACTGGATGCGTTGGCTGGAGCTGCTGATCGGGGGCCTCTACTGGTGGCACCCCGTCGTTTGGTGGGCGCGTCGGGCGCTGCGAGAGGTTGAAGAGCAGTGTTGCGACGCCTGGGTCGTCTGGGCCTGGCCCGAGTCGGCCCGATCGTACGCCCGCGCGTTGTTGACAACGCTGGATTTCCTCTCCGAGCCGCGATCCTCTGTGCCTTTGGCGGCCAGCGGGATCGGGCAGGTGTCTTGCTTGAAACGGAGGCTGACGATGATCGTCCGTGCGCAGACTCCCAAGGGCCTGTCGTGGCCCGGCCGGCTGGCCGT
The DNA here is from genome assembly GCA_027451445.1 of Singulisphaera sp. Classification (GTDB taxonomy): domain Bacteria; phylum Planctomycetota; class Planctomycetia; order Isosphaerales; family Isosphaeraceae; genus DAIDJG01. The sequence goes on along the minus strand of DAIDJG010000067.1, from coordinate 16,377 downwards.
GTTCACTCTGGCCGGTGTGCTGTTGCCCCTGGCGCCCACCTGGGCGCAGCGCGATGGTGAGCCAAAGCCCGACGAAGCCCGCCGCGAGGCGGCTGCCGTCGATCGTCGCGGCGACGACCCGGCGCCGCGATCGCGCGATGCCGCTCCCGAGGGTGAGCGCGAGGTCCGTCGAGCACGCCGCGTTGAGACGGAACCGGCCGATCCGAAGCGCGTCGAGGAGATCGAGAAGACGCGGAAAGAGGTGCACGAGCTTCACGAGAAGCTTCAACAGGCGGAGCAACGCCTGGCGGAGCTCGAAGGCCGTCCGCACCTTCGATTCACTCGCGTCCACTCGTTTGACGTCCGCGGACGAATTGACGCCACGCCACCGGAGCGATTGCATGCCCCATCTACGGATCGCTTGATTGAGCCGCCCGCGGCTCGAGAGCGTCTCGATCGTCGCACGCCTGACAACGCCCGATCTCTGCCCGAGGCACACGGACGACCGAGGCCCCGGCCCCCGTTTGGACCGGAACAGGAGGAGCGGATGCGAGCACTCGAGGGCCGGCTCGACCAGCTTGTGAAGGACCTGCAAAACCTCAGGAATGAAATGCGAGGGGGAGAACGGATCACGCCTCCGAACACGCGGTAACCGGTCTGCCGGTGTTGGCCACGGCTCTTGCGGGAGGGACTGGTCTTGCGCTGTCGCAGCGCCAGTCCCTCGTGGCGGGCCGATGGATCACTTGGTAGCGGCGGCGGGCTCGCCGGCCGGTCTGCGGGCGAGCTTCACTTCGAGCTTGCCATTGGCCTTGGCGGGGCGGCCGTTGACGATGAGGTCCATGTCGAGATAGGTCGTGACGTTGACTTGAAAGACGCGCCCCGCGTCAAGATCGAGGAAGGCGAGCCCCTGGACGTGGCCGCCGATGTTCTGACCTTTCCCCTGGCGGCCCTTCACGTCGCCCTTCAGGTCGATGAGCGCCTCGCGGATCTTGTTGCGGGTGCGTTGGCCGAGGTACGTGTATTTCACGTCGATGACCCCCGTCTCGTCGTCCCCCGGGGTATCGATCGGGAGGTCGCGCTGGCCCGTCCAGGGGGTATTGGTGTCGGTGAGCTTGCCGGGCAGAATGACCTCGGCGGCCTCGACCGACTGCTTGATGCGTTCGGCGATCGAGCCGATCCGCGGCCGTACGCTGAGGGGGACGTTCGTCAGGTCGAGCCGGTTATCGAGGATCGTCCCCTTCGGGTCCATGCGCAGGTCGGCACCGACCCGAAACAGATTCGGCAAGATTTTCTGAAGCTGTTCGTCCTTGGGGAGCACCTTGCCGTCGAGTTTCAGGCCCATCGAAATCTTGGAATAGCGCAGGTGGAGCTCGGCGTTGCCGTCGGAATTCACCTGCACAACCTCTTCGGTGAGGTTGAGCTTCATGTTCGAGACGAGCGAGTGTTCGCCGCCGAGCTCGTCGCGAAAGGCGAGGGTCATGATGCTGGTCATCTCCAGGTCGGACTTCGCTTTCGCCTCATACTTGAGCGCCAGGACCGCCGGCGTGCGCTCGACGGGCGGCCGGACCGTCCAGAGCACGGGCAGCCATTTCTGCGAGGCGAGGGTGCTGCCGTCGACAACCGGGACGATCCAGTAGACGTCCCCCTCGTCAAGTTTCGGCAGCAAGACGTCCGCCTTGGCGTAGCCCTTTTCGATTGTGAGGTCGACTGTCTGGCGCTTCGGGCTGTCGGCAGCAGGCTGGGCCGGCGCATCGGCGCGGTTCTTGGCGCTGGGGCCGGTCCAGCAGGTGACAGAGACCTTGCGGATCTTGTTCAGAGGGTCGAGCGTCCGGACCTCGAACAGCGACTTCACCGTTGCGCCGTCCTTGTAGGGCTGACCGAACGTGAGCGTGTTGACTTTGCCTGCCAGCAGCGAGTGGACGAGCTCGCCGGGCACGGCGAAGTTGATCTGCGTCTGGCTGACCGCCGAGACCGCGACGCCGATCACGTTGCCGCTTGTGTCGACGACCGGCCCGCCCGAGTTCCCGGGGTTCATCCCGCCGTTGACCTGGACCCGCTGCAAGACCCCCAGGTTATTGCGCCTGAGGCTCGACACGGACGACGTGTTCACCGTGATCGCCTTGCCGATCACATCGCTGAACGGGAACCCGAACACGTAGACACTCTGCGTTTCGAGCAGCTCCTCAGCGGGCCCGACGGTCAGGGGGTCCGGCAGGTTCGATCCTTTCACGCGGAGCACCGCCAGGTCCGACCCTGTATCCGCGCCGAGCACTTCGGCGGGGAGCGTCCGCTCGTCGCGCTGGCCGCTCTGGATCACGACCTCGACCTTCGAGGGCCGCCGGCTGTCGGGCCGGAACATATCCAGGACATGGGCGTTCGTCAGTACCAGGCCCGGCTCGACTCCGAAAAAGCCACTCCCCTGCCCCGTCCGCTTGTTCGGCAACTGGACCCGGACCTGGACCGTGGCACGCTTGACCTTCTTGAGCACGTCGGCCGACAGGGCCCCGGCGACCGGCGGCGCGGGCTCGGACGGCTTGCTGCGAGCAGGGACCGTCTGTCCCCCGGACTCGCCGCACACGATCGTCAACACCAACACCGCGGCGAGACGACGATCGAGGATCGTGGTTGATCTCATGGTTATCCTATTTTATCAAAACGGTTATCAGCAATTTGCAACGTCGGCCGGCGCACTTCTCACGTTAGCTAGTTTTTCGCGGACCCGCAACGAATGAACCCCACCGGGCGCCTGGGAATGCGCTCGCAACGCCTCGCAGCTCACGACGCCAGTCCGCACGAACTCACGCCGGCCGCCAGACGACCGGCCTTGCGTGAACGTCGTTGAGTCCTCAAAATCGTTATCAGGTGATGAATCTGGTCGACGCGCGAACGCGTCTAACTGTTGAGCGGGTTCGGATGGCGCGTCGTCAAATACTGGTCGGATCGGCGGTCCTCTTTGGAGTTTTCGCGGTTGGACGTGTGCCTGTGAATCCTGGATACTGGTTCCTCCTGGGCGGATGCCTGGGCATCGTGAGCATCGCGTTCGTCGCAGAGGACTCGTGGGACCTGTGTTCGGCCCTTGCCGCTCTCGCGTGTGGCACCATGTGGGGCTGGCCGCTCCTCGATCCTTGCACTCCGATCGGTCTTTTTGCTGGTCCGTTCATGGGCTATCTCGTCAGGCTCGGGACGCGTCGTCGTTTCAGAAACCACGTTTCAGTCCTGGAGCGATCGTCGATACCTGACCGAGTGAATCCGGCGCTTTGGCCATCTGCGACGGCAACGCGCGACGAGTCTTTCTCGCCACGAATTAACACGGCACACCGCATGTGGGATCGCGAGCTGGACGGATAGCCTTGGGCGACGATTTCATCAACCGCCGGTTTCGACCGCCACGGAGGAAGCTGGGACAAGCGGATGACCCCAGGGCATATATTTTAGCCGGCGGCTCGTTTCCGCGCGATCTCGAGGCGGCGATTGTCGGTGCGAGAAGCACCTTCTGGATCGCTTCCCCGCGGCCGGGGAACCACGCGCGGGAATCTTCGGCCTGAATGTGCTCGTCGCCGGTCCGGCGAAGCACGGGTTCCACCGCGAGCAACTCGCGATTGTGACTCACTCAGCGCCGCGCTTTCGAGCGCTAATGCGTACCCTTCCTGGTTTCGCAATCGGCTGTGCACGGCTATCATGTGACAAAAGATTTCGGCTGAACATCCCGAATCGATGCGAAAAATCGAATTCGTTCGGGGTGGGTTAACCCCAATGAGGAATCGAGCATGTTCTTCAAGACCCGTGCCTCGCGGTCGAAGACGGTTCGCCTCGCCGCAAGGAAGTCCGCTGCGATTCGAAGGCCGTTCAGGATCTGGCCCCGGCTTGAGTTCCTGGAAGAGCGGACCCTTCCGTCGACCGTCTGGGTCACCAATACGCAGGATTCCGGGGCGGGCTCACTACGCCAAGCTATCCTGGATGCCGACCGTGATCCCAACGTCGACCGCATCGGGTTCAGCATCGTCGCGAACGACCCGAACCATGTCTACTACCAGGATAACGGCCAGCCCGGCACGGTCACACTGGCCAATCGGGTGACGACCACCGCGGCCGACGACTCCTCGATTACCAATATCGACCCCGACTGGGCTCACAGTTGGTGGGTCATCACGCCGCTAACGCCGCTCCCCTCGCTCACCCGCGGGATCGTCGTTGACGGTTACAGCCAGCCTGGGGCCCAGGCGAACACGTTGTCGCAAGGAGACAACGCCGTCCTGAGGATCGAGTTGAACGGCAACGGGCTCGTCGCGAGCGGCCTGGTCCTCACCTGCAACGGGGCAACGGTCCAGGGACTGGTGGTCAACAACTTCTACGGTTTCTCGGGCACGCAGGGCCAGGTCGACCTCGAAGGGCTCTCACAGGGTAACGGCGCGGCCGACGTACCGATTACGGGAAATTCGATCCAGGGCGATTTCATTGGTACCGACGTCTCAGGAACCGTTGCGGAAGGGAACGGCGCGCACGGCAACGTTGCGCCGGGGGTTCTCCTCAACATCGCCGGCGGGACCCTGATCGGTGGTCCGGCCGCGGCGAGTCGCAACCTGATCTCTGGGAACGGTGGGAGCGGGATCGCTATCGGTGGCGAGTCGTCCGGAAATCTCGTGCAGGGGAACGAGATCGGCACCGATGCGGGCGGACTGACAGCCCTCGGAAACGGGATCTATGGCATCGCCGTAAGCGGGGGCTACGCAGGAAGTCTGAACACGACCATCGGTGGAGCGGCCGCCGGCGATGGTAATGTGATCGCGGCCAACGGAGCGGCCGGGATCTCCCTCACGGGAGCCGTTGCGGGGGCTCAGATCGCCGGGAATCTCATTGGGACCAACGTTGCTGGTACGGCGGCCCTCGGGAACCACGGCGACGGCGTCCTGGACAAGGACGCCTACCGCGGGGGGACCGGGTTGACCGGAGTGACCATCGGCGGGGTGACCCCCGGCATGCGCAACATCATCTCGGCAAACGGTGGTTGGGGGGTCAATCTCGCGGTCGAGGACGGCGGCGACGTGATTCAGGGCAACCTGATCGGTACCGACGCGGCTGGTGTCGTCGCTCTGGGCAATGCGCAGGGAGGGGTCGCCATCGTCAACGTCGCATCGCCTGAGACGATCGGCGGAGTGAACTCGGACGGATCCGCAACCCACGCGGGCAACCTCATCTCCGGGAACCACGGCAAGGGCGTGTACCTCGGCAATTCCACGGCCTCGAGCCTGGTCCAGGGCAACCTGATCGGTACCGACATTACGGGTACGAAACCGCTCGGCAACCGCTCCGACGGTGTATTTCTTGATTCGCAGACGTCGGATAACCAGATTGGCGGGACCACTCCAGGGGTCGGAAACGTCATCGCCTTCAACGGCAGTAGCGCCGCGGCCTCGGGCATTGGGACGGCGATCGGCAACGGCGTCCATGTCTTCTTGAGCGGCCCCGGCAACGCGATCCTCGGTAACGCGATCTTCGCCAACCAACTCCTGGGCATTGATCTGAACGCCACAGGCGCGACGATCGGTGACGGTGTGACCCCCAACAGTCCCGGCGGACCGCATTCGGGTCCCAATGACCTGCAGAATACGCCGGTGCTGACTTCGGCCGCCGCAGGTATCTCGGACGTCACGATCGCAGGCACGCTCAACAGCACGCCTTCAACCACCTTCCGCGTCGAATTCTTCGCTAACGCCGTGGGCGATCCGACGGGACACGGGCAAGGTCAGACTTACCTCGGCTTCGCCAGCCTGACGACCGACGGCACGGGAAACACGAGCTTCTCGACCGATCTGCCGGTTTCCCTGCCGTCCGGCCAGTGGGTGATCTCCTCGACGTCGACCGACCCCGCCGGGAATACTTCCGAGTTTTCCGGAAACGTCACCGCGGTCATGAGCCAGGTCCCGCCCAGCGTGAACACCTCCCCGACCGACGCGACCGCGTGCGCGGGGGATTCCGTAACGTTCACAGCGGCGGCTGCGGGCACCCCAACTCCCACGGTTCAATGGCAGGTGAGCACGGACGGTGGCGCTTCCTTCTCTGACATCCCGGGCGCGACGTCGAGCGCGTTGACCTTCGCAGCCGATCCGTCGCAAAACAGCGATCTCTATCAGGCCGTCTTCACCAACGCCGCCGGCGCCGCGACGACTTCTCCTGCACAGCTCACGGTGAAGACCGACCCGATCGTGACCATCAACCCATCGAACCAGACCGTCGCGGTCAACGGGCTGGACCGGCTTGGCATCTTTGACCCCGTGTCCGCGACATTTTATTTGCGTGACGAGCCGGGGTTGATTCCCCTGACCGGCGACTGGACCGGCACCGGCCATCTCGGTATCGGCGCGTACGACCCGAGCACCGCCACGTTCTACCTTCGCAACGAGCTCAGCGCCGGCCCCGCGGATGTGGCGAAGCCCTTCCAGTTTGGTGCTCCCGGTTGGATACCGCTGACCGGCGACTGGACCGGCACGGGCCATACCGGCATCGGTGCGTACGACCCAAGCACCGCTACGTTCTACCTTCGCAACGAGCTCAGCGCCGGCCCCCCGGATGTGGCGAAGCCGTTTCAGTTTGGTGCTCCCGGTTGGATACCGCTGACCGGCGACTGGACCGGCACAGGTCACACGAGCATCGGTGCATTCGATCCCACCACGGGGATCTTCTATCTCCGCACGCAGCTCAACGGAGGACCCCCCGACGCGGCTAGCCCGTTCGCGTTCGGCACCGCAGGGTGGGTCCCGGTGACGGGCGATTGGAACGGCCTGGGACATGCCGGCATCGGCGTGTTCGACCCAGGATCCGGCACCCTCTTCCAGCGCAACGAACTGAGTGCAGGCCCCTCGGATGCCACCACGCCGTTCCAGCTTGGTGCCCCCGCGTGGCTCTCCGCACTCAGCGCTGGTGCGGGCTCCAGCCCCGCAGGCAACGAGGGCACGGCCAATTTTACCGTGGCCGCATCCGGCGACCCGGCCACGGTTCAGTGGGAGGTGAGTCGCGACGGCGGCAAGACGTTCCGGGACATCCCCGGCGCCACCTCGGCGACTCTGTCGTTCCTGCCGACGGTCTACGAGGACGGCAACGAGTACCGAGCCGTCTTCACCAACGACTGTGGCACGACCACGACCAGTGCGGCCACGTTGACACTCACTTACTCCGTCAGCGGCGTGGTGTTCGACGACAAGAACGCGAACGGCGTCATCGACCCAGGCGAGTCGCCTCTGTCCGGCTGGACTGTGTACCTCAGCCAAGACCACAACAGCCAGCCCCAGTCGGCGGTTTTGCCCATCTCTTCAACGGATGTTCCCCACCAGATCCCTTCCTTGAGCAGCGTGTCCTCCACATCGACAGTGGCCGGTGCGATGGGCGTCGTGACGGATGTCACGGTCACCGTCGATCTCACCCATGCCGCCGGCGTGACGATGTATCTCGTCGCGCCGAGTGGCACACGAGTGCTGTTGCTCGACTCTGTTGCCGGCTTCAACGACAACTTCCAGGGCACGACGCTCGACGACCGGGCCGATACGCCCATCACGGCCGGTCAAGGCACCTTCACCGGTCGCTTTCAGCCACAGGGCTCGCTCGCCGATTTCAACGGTCTCGATCCTAACGGCGACTGGCACCTTGAGGTGCGCAACGGCGGTGAGGACCAAATCAGCACGCTCAACGACTGGTCCATGAGTCTCACCGTGGGCGATCCTGTCGCGACAACCGGCGCCGACGGCCGCTTCTCATTCGTCGGGCTCGAGGCGGCGTCGTACGTGCTCAATGAGGTCGCCCAGATTGGGTGGACTCCGACAGCGGCGATTTCGAGAAACGTGTTCCCGTCCGGACAGGAGGCGATCAACGCGTTCGGGAATGCCCACGACTCCACGATCAGCGGTAGCGTGTTCAACGACCGCAATGGCGACGGGCAGCAAGAGCCGAGCGAGCCAGGAGTGGCCGGTCAGACCGTGTTCGTGGATTATAGCGGCACCGGAGTTCCGGGCGATGCCTCCCTCATCGTGCCCGACTTCTACTGGAGCCCGACGCAGCCGGACGCGCCGTACAATGACAATCTCTTTCTGCCGATCACCTCTGCCGGTCTTACTTACAATCTGGTGGTTATCAGTGGGGCCACGGGCTCCGTCTGGGGCGGGGTCGTGTCCGTGACCATTTGGGCCCACGACCCCAGCCTACTGAGGTTCACGCTCATCAGTCCGTCGGGACGCCATTTCGACCTCCCTACGGATCCGGTACTGGTTACCAATCCCCCCGACAAACCTCCGTTGGGCGAGCACGCCTATGAGTTGGCCATGAACTGGTCGGAGGCCGGTGTCAGAGAGGATATCGACGGCACCTGGCAGCTCGGGTTCTCCGACGGTCCCTACAAGGGTCCCGGAGACCTCTTCCCCTACGGTGATTCGCTTGTGTTTATGCAAATCGGTTTCGGTGTTACGGAGCCGACTACCCGAACCGACGCGCAGGGGAACTACGCACTCCCGGTCGATGGCGGCTTTTCACTGCCCATCTCTGGTGGTAGTTCCGCTATCCCGAGCTTTGACCCGGGCACTTATCCGCTCGGGCTCCACACGACTTCAGACTGGCTCGGAACCGGCGCTACGCAGATGATCCAGGTCCTTAACGAGAACTCGACGGTGACCGCTAACTTCGCGGTGATTTCCCTTCTCCCTCCCACCGTAACCGTCGACCCATCGGACCAGACCGTTGACGGCAGATCTCAGGTCAGCTTCACGGCGGCTGCAAACGGCTCTCCGCCCCCCACCGTGCAGTGGCAGGTCAGTCGCAACGGCGGCGCAACGTTCAGCGACCTCTCAGGCGCGACGTCCACGACGCTGACACTCGCTCCCGCCGACGAGCAAGACGGAAACCTGTATCGCGCAGTCTTCAGCAACCCCGGCGGAACGGCCACCACGCGCGCCGCTCTGCTGACAGTCAGCAGCCAGTTCAGCTCGATCAGCGGCACCGTGTTCAACGACCTGAATGGGGACGGGATTCAAGAATCAGGAGAGCCCGGCCTCGCGGGCCGAACCGTTTATCTTGACACCGGTGCCACCACTCCGGTCGTCGAGGACAACCAGACATCCCAGACTCTGATCGCGAACTCGACGGCGACCTCGACCGTCAATGTCATGGGGGCCGTCTCAGGGATCTCGGACGTGAGCATCGTGCTCGTCATCGACGGATCTCCTGACGTGACTACGAGCATCTACTTGACGAATCCCACCGGCATGAGGGTACTGGTGGACCAGGGACGGCTTGGCGATCTCGAGTCGAGCGGACTTCCGGTCGTGTTCGCCAACCTGCCGATCTTCAACGGTCAGAATGCCAACGGCGTCTGGACCCTGAGCGTCAATCGGCCCAGCGACGGCGCACCCGCGGCAACGCTCCGGAGCTGGGAGCTTCGTTTTTCCGAGCCATCCCTCCGGCAATCGGTGCAAACCGATTCGCAGGGCAGATACACACTCCAGCACGTCTCCCAGGGAACCCATGTGATCCGCGAGGTGCTCCCCTCCGGCTGGACGGAGACGTCTCCCGTGAACGGGCATGTCGTTGTGATGATCGGCGGCCAGCCCCTCACCGGGCATGATTTCGGAAGCGCGGTGGGCTCCGCTGTCGCCCTCGAACCGAGGACCGAGCAGGGCGCCGCGTTTCCCCTGGTGGTCACCGCGCCCATCGGCGGCCGCGTGACCCTGTCGGCGTCGGCCTATGACCTGCCATACACCCACGTGCAATGGTATCGCATCGGCCCGGACGGCCATGTCAGCGCCATTCCAGGCGCCGACTCTCCGGTCCTTTCGTTCGTGGCCGACGCCTCGCAAAGCGGGACCAGTTATCAGGCCTCGTTCATCATGCCGGCGTCTTCGGTTTACGTTTCTTACACGAGCATTGTGCAACTGAGCGTTGTGCCCATCACCGCGGGCATGCTTCAGTCGGCTCTGGACCTGTCCTCGATCGTGACGCTCACGGCCACGACCAACACGGACGTCCATTCGGTCGTTGCGGCCGTGAACCGCCTGACGCCTTCCTCCGTGCCCGAGATGGTGATCGTGAACGTGGGCAGTGGGACCTACTCGGGCATCACCATCAGCCCGCCCGCCAACGTCACCGTCGTCATCAATGGCACTTCGGGGTCGACGACCTTCGTAGGGAACTCCCCGGCGCTGACGGTCCTGTCCGGCACGGTGTTCGTGAATGACGTCACCCTTCGCAACGCGACGCAGGCACCCACGGTCCTGGTTGCCGGGGGCCGCCTTACACTGCGCGGAGACCGAGTGGAGGAAACGACCAAAGGCAATCAGCCGGCGGTGTCGATTGTTGGAGGCACCGTGGACCTGGGTACGACGGCCGCGGGGGGCCTTGACCCTGGCAATAACACCTTCAACGTTCATACAACCGGCGTGTTCATCCAAAACACGGGACGCAACCCGGTTCCCGCGCTGGGCGACGTTTTCACGGTTAACGGCGTTCGCCTTGTCTCGCCATACCAGATCCAGAGTCGAATCGTCAGTGTGCGTGACGCCGCGGGCCATGGCCTTGTGACCGTTGGTGCCTTCACTGCCCCGACCTCCTCGTGGCGCACGGCGGCGGTGGCCCGGCAGTTCTCAAGGGGCAACGGCAACACAGGTAAGGGGCGTATCGTTCATTGACCCGTCCGACACCTTCCTGTGGGAAGGGCTACTCTGCCTCTGTCGGGGAAGCGGCAGGATTCACGGGGGAGCGTCTGCGCCTTGCCGGCGCGGGCCGGGGTATGAGATTATGATCAAGGTCGAGGCCGTGGTCAGCGTCAATGCGAAGGGCTGACATACCATACCCCCCAAACTCAGCGCTTGACCTGACCGAGTCTACATGCTTTCATTCCGTGGCACTCGCTCGCTCCCTCGGTCCCGACAGGTGAGCGTGGTCGTGCGGCGGCGGAGGGTGCAGGGGGGAGGATAGCGATGAAAATCGTCGTGATCGGCGGCAGCGGGCTCATCGGAAAAAAGGTCGTGATGAACCTTCGTCAGCGCGGCCACGAAGTGGCGGCGGCATCTCCGTCATCGGGCGTCAATGCCGTTACCGGCGAGGGACTATCGCACGCGCTCGCCGGCGCACGGGTGGTCGTCGATGTCTCGAATGCGCCATCCTGGGAGGACAACGCCGTTCTGGCGTTTTTCGAGGCATCGGGTCGCAACCTCCTGGCCGCGGAAACCGCCGCGGGCGTCGGTCATCACGTCGCGTTGTCGGTTGTCGGCACCGAGCGCCTGCTCACGAGCGGTTACTTCCGTGCGAAGTTGGCGCAGGAGGATCTCATCAAAACGTCTCCGATTCCCTACACGATCGTGCGTGCCACCCAGTTTTTCGAGTTCGTGGGCGGCATTGCCCAGTTGGCGACCGAGGGACAGACGGTTCGGGTTCCACCGGTTCTGATGCAGCCCATCGCGTCGGATGACGTCGCCGCCGCCGTGGCCGATGTGGCCCTCGCTGAGCCGTTGAACGGCATGGTCGAGCTGGCCGGTCCCGAACCGATCCGTCAAGACGACCTCCTGCGGCGGTTTCTGACCGCAACCGGCGACGAGCGGACGGTCATCACCGATCCCAAGGCGCTTTACTACGGCATTGCGGTAAACGATCAAAGCCTCACGCCGGGCAATCACCCACGCCTCGGCCCGACTCGCTTTGACGACTGGCTCTCTTCTCAGTCGGCGGCGGCCGCTCGTTGAGGCTGGTAAGAGCACGCAGCCGGCCGTACGAAGCGGATCCATCCGCGTTTGGCCCGTCGTCTTGTCTGGCGGAAAGAGGGAATACCGGCGAAGAGGAAATACTGGACGTGCACGGAATGAACGCTGTTTAAAGAGATTAGGCGAACTCGATAGCCGTAATTCGTCGAATGCAAGCGGCCATGGAGTGACGCGGTCTCCGAAAACGATCCGAAATCGGTGCTTGGCCAGTATTTGCCAGCCTCGCTCTACCAGTCGCTCGGCGGACGTCCACCAGCTCGCTTCCAGCGACATTGAGTCACGTTTGCGCGATGGCGTGGCACGACGTAACCTTGGATCGTCGGCCTCGTGGACCGTTCGCGATTGTCAACATTTCTCGCCAGTTCGCGCCCCGATCCCGTCATTTTTCGCACTTGGCGCGTGTGAGGAACGCATTTTTTCCTTCGAGCGTGCGAATATGTCCTATGCTTGCGCCGGCGGTCCCCTCGTGGCGATTCAGAACTGCACTGAATCCGCCTCCAAGCATTCAACAGAATTAATCCGGGTTCGAGAAACCAGGGAATTGGGGATGAATAAGGTCGAGTCGTTGCGGCGAGTCTCGACGATCGCGGTGTGCGTTGCGCTTGGTCTTGTCGTATGCCTGGCTGTTGGGCCCTGGGCGTCGGCAAGAGAAAAGCCAGCCGCGGCGCGCCCTGCGCCGGTGGCTGCCGCGCCCGCCTCGCAGCCGACTGTCTTTCATAGCGTGCGGACCGCGATTGCGGAGGGCCGGCTCGAGAAGAGCGCGGGGACGGGGCTAGCGGGCCAAATGCAGTCGTTCGACGAGGGAACGAACGAGGGGCGCGTGCTGGTCGGGTTTGACGTGGGACTGGGTCCGTTAAGGGGCGTCGAAGTCGTGTACGCGCTTTGTGCCCTCTACCTCACGGATCACGGACTGATCCAGTCGCGCGCTTACGGGGCCTTTACCGACCAGCTCTTGCCGGGCGGCCAGGTATCTGAGACCAAGGTCAAGCGCACGATCAGGCTCCAGGCCCCGGCCGGCTATGCGGTCGGGTCGGTCACCATCCGCGTGGGGCAGGTCATTCATGGGCTCGGACTGACGTACCTGAAGATCACCGATAAGGGAACGCTCGACCTTTCCACGGCCCTGAAAAGCGATTGGGTCGGCGACCGTCGGGGCGGGACCGCGACCACGCTCGGCGGTGGTGGACGACCGCTCGTCGGCATCCATGGCACTCTGAACCAGAAGTATGTGGCGTCGTTCGGAGTCTATAGCCTCGCCCCGAAGCCTGTCGCGCAGGCATCTCGAGAGAAGAGCGTTCGAGTTCCAACCGTCCCGATCGCGCCGCCGGAAAACACGGAGGGAATGGGCGAGGCGATTCAGGAGGCGGTCGGAAGAGCGATCGAAGAAAATCCCATCGCCCTGCTGCTCGCCGTCATCGGCGTCATCATCGGGACCGACCTGGTGGTGTTGCTGGGGCTCGCGATCCATCGCAGGATGAAAGACAACAAGCAGCACCACCAGATTCCCATCGGCTGATCGTCAACCAAGGACGTCACGAAGATCCGCCGAGACGCGCGGTGGTCCTCAAGTCGCGGTGCTCGGTGCCGATCAGCGCTTTTGGTTACTACCCTGCTTCCCTTTCCAGAAGGGGCAGAACGGGCAGTCTTCGCCCACGGTAAAATCCTGGCCCTCCTCGTGTGGGCATCCCATGTTCCCCTCGCTCATGATCACGGACTTGACCCCGTGCTCCTGGAAGAAGTCGTTGAGCTCGCGCTGGATCTTGGGGTTGGTCATGATATCCGTAGCCACCCAGCGCTTGATGATCATCTCGGCACTGCCATGCAGCATGACGCCGGCGGCGATCTTGGTCGTCGACTTGTCGTTGGGGCCATACAGCGCGACCGTGCCCATGGGGTACTTGGGCGGTTGGCGGCCAGACTCCTGGCCCGGGTCGCCTGCCGCTCTTTTGTTGTAGCAGCAATGCTTGTACTTCTTGCCGCTGCCGCAGGGACAAGGATCGTTGCGGGATGATCTCTCATGAACCATTGGGAATGCTCCGTCAATCGTTCTCGCCCCAAACCGCCACGGCTCTCTCGTCCACTTCCGCCGCCAAGGCACTAGCGCCGGCCGAGTTCACGTAAGAGTGCGTCAGCCCATTTCGCGTTGTCGGTCTTGAGTGCGGGAATTGGCTCGGCTTTGTAGTCGATGTCATCATAGCCGCCGTTGCGGTAGCATTGGTCCAGGATTGTCTGCAAGTCGAGCGGCACATCCGGATCGGCCGGCCGCAGCGGAATCGAGATCACAGGCAGCCGTTCTCGAAGCGGGACACGATAGAGCTCGACCAGGTGCGGGCGCGATCCCCGCCAGACACAAACCTGATAGGCGGTTCGATCGGACGGTGGAAGCTGCGCTTTTCCGACCATGACGACAGACTTCCCCCGCCGCAAAAGGTCGATCTCGACCAGGTTGACGCCGGCCGCCTGCTGATCCTGCCGTTTCTTCAAGTACAGACGCCGTCCCTGACCGGGACGCTTGTTGGCGGCGCTGAGCAGCTCGATGGTCGTCACCACGCGGTGTCCCGACTTGACGTCAATGATCTCGACGTAACCTTCGGTGACCGGCTCGATGTCGAGATGGATCAAGAGTGGCTGGGCCGGCGGGCGATCGCCGTTTCCCATTACCGTCGCGGTTTCCGTGCCCGTTGGCGACTCGACCGTAACGGCGCCTGAGCCCGCGACGCGCGAAGTCACGGGACGTTCGATGACGCGAACATCGGGATCATACTCGGCTCGCGTCGGGTCGGGCGCGTCGATGAAGACGCGTTCTTGCGTCCGCGCTCGGAGATCGCCGGGCAAGCGGGGCTGGAGCCAATCGCGGATGCACGTGATCGCAGACTGATGGACATCACCCCAATGTCGCTCCAGATAAGGGTCCATGCCGGGGAACGGGCTGTTCATGGACTGCGACCTCCCAGGTGCTTCCGCTGCTGTCGTGCTTCGTCATTCAATTTAATTCAGAGCGTACGCGCTGACCAGCACGTTGCCGAGAGCGGCGGTCGGAAGCCGTCTCGGGGCCTTTGGTGGGGAACGGGCCGAATTATGGTGTTTCGAGGCCTCGATGCGGGGAATGCCGGCCACTCCTGATATATGCAATATTCTAAGGAACAGGTTGGCAACAAGTTCCCGATTTCGACTCGGCGAGACGTGCACCCGGCATGCTAACGGTCTCATTCCTTGCCCCGGATGGGGCATTTGACAGTAGCCCAGCGTTTTAACGCTGGGATTGACGAAACCATGAAATTCTCATAAGTCCCGGAGGGACGGTTCCGCTGCGCCCTTGGCGTTGGCTGGATGGCAATTCCAGCCGCCCCGCTGGGGCGAAAATAAGGGGGGAGACGGGTATCGGTCGTACCCAGCGTTAAAACGCTGGGCTACTGTCAATTGCCCCATCCGGGGCAAAGAGATGGAAAAATCGTACATCTGCCAGAATCCAAGCGGCGAGCCTTGCCGGTGGCGGAATCAGGAAGTTATTCCCGGCCTATTCCTGAAGGATTTGGCAAACTTGCTTTGATTGATTGATAAAATCATATGAGAAATCAGAGTAATGCAATCCGCATAGACCGCCCAGATCTCATGCGCAGCCAGTACTCCCGGATCCTCGTCTTTGGCCGAGCGCTGTCTCGACGTCCTTTATGGCAGCCTCAACGGTCCGCTCCCAAGCGGAGCTTCTGGCGGCGCGCGACGGCTTCAGCGCTCTGCCGGGTGCGCTCGCTTTCAGCCAGGTAGCGCTGCTGGGCGGATTGCTCTTCGGCGGACAAGTCCTTTCGGCCCCGCGCCATTTCCTCGGCCAGTTCCTTGAACTCGCGCGAGACAGCCATCAACCTGTCGGAATCGTCGGGCCAAAGCTTTTCCCGATCCCCTAAGGCGGCGGCGGTCCCGTCCCAGTCGCCTTTCAGCGTGCTCCAGTGCACCAGCCGCCCATAAGAGCGGTCGAGCTCGTAGCGATGGTCAGTACTCGAAGAATCGGCCTCGAAGAGCTGTCGCCGGATCCGTGTGGATTCCCGAAAGGCGTCCAGGGCAAGATCGGCCTGGCCCAGGTCCCAGCGCACTTTGCCGATCCGCGACCAGACCACCGCGAGGCCAGAGCGCCAGTGCGCACTACCGGGCTCGGCGCCGCTCGCCCGCTCAAACAGGGTCCGCGCCGCGTCGGCTTGCTGGAGAGCTGCCGGGAGATCTCCGAGGTGCTGGAGCGTTGCCGCGAGCCCATCGGCATTGTACGCAAGCGCCACCGTGAAACCCAGGTCCCGCGTTGGGAAGCCAGCGCAACTCGAGATCAGGGCGGCAGCCTGTCGTGCGATGGGCAAGCCGGCCGGATTCAGCTTGGCCTCCCAGAGTGCGCTGGCAAGTCGGCTCAGGACCTGCACCATCTCGATAACGTGCTCGAGGTCCGCTTGCTGGTCCATCACCTTCGCCACCAAAGGCTGTACATGGCTTCGGCACGTTTCTTCCGCCAGCGTTTTCCGGCCGGCATTCGAGTGGCAGATTGCCAGCCAGCAGTAGGTTTCCAATTGCGCTTCACGAATCCAATCGCTGCCAGGGTGCCGTAGGTCGAGTTCGGCGAGTTGGGCGCCGGTCTGTTGCAGCACCGGGACAACCCGGTCATAAAAGGGATCTTGAGCCTGCC
>DAIDJG010000066.1 GCA_027451445.1 Singulisphaera sp. | reverse complement strand
GCGCTCGAACGCGCCGCGGGAATGACGGACTGGTCTCGGTCAAAGGTCAATGTGAAGTTTCCGTGTCCGCCCGCGACGTTCCGGTTCAAGATGTCCGCCAGGCACCTCGTCGAATCAATAATCTCGAGTCCAGCGCGCGAGAATGTCCGCTCATGGTACACGTTCGCCGACAATAAAGGATTAGTGAGCGCCTGCGAAAACGCGTCCACCGACACGAGCCGCCCGATCAGCCAGGGAACGGCCGCGTGGCCCATGACGTCCTCCGCGAAGATGCCCGGGTAGTACTCGATGCGATCCACACTCCCGTATAAATCCTTTAGCATGCTCTGCGCATTGGCGTCACTCGTGATCTGCTCGAAGCTGGTGACGCGGGGAAACTGGCAGAGCTCTCGGTAGTCGTTGTATGTCGCCAGTTCCGCCTTCCGTCCCAGCGCGATGCTCCCGGCCTCGACCGGCAGCAGCGTATCCGGGGTGTTGAACAGCCCGATCCGGCCGGCTCCTTGATTCGATGCGTCCTTGAGGAATGCGCCCAATCCTCGTTCCACGACCAATCCGTTATTGAACAGAGCGTCGTTCAGCGCAACCTGGTTGCCATTCATCTCGTAGCTGTTCGGCACCAGGCTGTGCCAGCGGTAGAGCAGATTGAACTCAACCGCCATCCAGTTTTCGCGGTACCAGCGCTGGTTTTCGAACGCACCCGCCCCGAGCTCGAACTTGAACAAATAGGGCGTAATGTGATTGATGTACTCATTGATCACGATCTTGGTCAGCACGACGATCAGGATGTTGCGGGCGGTCTGGAAGAGCCGTTCATCGTCCCAGCCGTTGTTCTTCTGCTTGAGGACGTCGCAGATCCGGTTGTGCTCGCGGAGGAAGAGGACGTTCATCGCCGTGAAGCCGGCGAGCGAATTGATGCGGTCTCCGCCCATGGCGAACAGGTATGGATCGAGCGTGGGGCGCGTGAGGACATCTTTGAAGCCGCTGAAGAGACTCATCCGCGACAGGGCGTCGTCGCTGGGCGGCGGCGGAGGCGCACTCCCCGTGCCTTGAAGTTGGCGGAGCAGCCACGTCATCGGCAGGATTTCGAACTCCGGAGGCATCTGGCCGCCCGGCGCGTAGAACGGCGGATACTCCTCGTCCTGGATCGTCTGACTCTTCAGCTTCCCGTCGACGTGGGAGCGAAGCACACTCGCCACGGCGCGGTTCGGTCCATACAGGTTACTCAGGTCGATGTCGTGGTTCGACGTGTTCTTGAGCGGGTTCTCGTAATCGGTGCGGAGAAACCCGTCCGTGAACCACTGCGCGAAGTAGGAGAACAGGACGGTCGATGTCCCAAACTTCAACGGGCCGGGCGGCCTGTGGAACAGCCTGGCGACTTCCTGGACCGGCGGTAGATTCTTCGGGGTGACGGCGGGCAGGTGACGAGCGCTGAAGCTGCGGTCGATCAGCGAGTCCCACGAAGTGTAAGGCGCCATCGTGCTCAGGACGTTGGGCCGGGTCGGGATCTTGTAAACGCAAATGTTGATCAAGACCTTGTTGAAGAACGCGCGGAGGAAGGCCACGCGATCGACGACCGTCCAGAACCACTGGAATCGGGTCAGGATGAGCCCTTCGAGCAAGTTCCTCCATCCGTCCCGAGAGACGTCTCGTCCGGCCATGGCTGCGATTTCTCCAGGAGGTTCGACAGGGATTCGCCTTGAGCCGCACAGGACCGATTCACGTGTTCCGGAGCCGCACGTTAGCAAAACGCACGCGCGGATTCCAGCATTCTTCAAGGCTCGTGGGTGATACGCGGGCGCCTGACGATGACGTTGCGCGCGGTCGGGAGGGCGAGGCTCCGTCCGAGCCAGCATTGATCCGTCGGCGAGTCTTCGAGCCGACGGATCATCGCGTGCCGAGGCGGCCCCAGCACACGCGATGTTCGGATGACTCGAAGACTCGTCATCCGAACAAGGCTGGCTCGGACGGAGCCTCGCCCTCCCAGGTACGTGTGTCTTCCGAACATGAATGGAATCCGTCGAGTCGCAGCGACGCCGGGTGTGTGTAACGCACGCGTTCGCCGCCCTACACTCGCGGAAACCCCGGCGCAAGGCACGCGGCCATCTTCGCGGGGGCCTTGATGCCTTGGGCAGTCATCCAGGCATCGGCGCGGGCGATGTGGGCGTCGCCCTCAGTACCGCCGGTCAGTTCTCCGAGCCGTCGGCGCGCGGCGGCGGCGAACAGGCCCAGGTTCTTCGCTTCGGAAAGGTTCACCGAGTCGTTCAGCAGCTCGGTCGCTCGGGCCGGGTCGCGCCTCAGAAACGCTGCGCCGGCTCGGACGAGCGCGGCAACGGATTGGCCCCATGGGTTCTTCTCGCTGGCAAGTTGACTCGCCAGCTTTTCCGACGTGTAGAGCAGGGGCATGGGGTTCGATGCCACCGCCGCCGCGGCCAGCGCGCTTCGCGCGCGGATTTGGAGGACGTCGACATTGACGTGCTGGATGCGCAGCAACAGCGATGCTCGGATCGCAGGCCACGTCTGTTCGGCGAGCTGCCAGGCGTCGGCGCCGAGGCCCGCACATTCGTAAAGGTGAACGTAAGAGAGGCCGTAAAAGTGCGTCAGGTGCTGGACGTGGAAGCCATGCTGCGACCAATTGGCGATCGTCGCGTTGGCCTGGTTGCGCGCATCGGCGGGCTCATCGGCGGCCAGGCGAACGAAAACGCCCGGATAGGTCCCCAGGTTCGATTCCATGTACCGATCACCCCGGTCTCGCGCCGCCTGGTCGAGCGACTGAAAGCGCTTCGACAATTCACCGAGCTGCCCCTGGTAAATCAGCGACCAGATGCCGAAGATCTGTGCGGTGCCGAGCTCCCATGTCACCCCGGTGCATTCCTCGCGGAACAACTGGATCGAGCGATCGATCAGTCGAAGCGCTGAAGGAAAGCGGCCCGCCATGTATTCCGCGGCCCCGGCCGAGAACGTGGCCATCGCCACGGCATGGGGATGCGCAGTCTGTTCGGCTACCTCCTGCGCGAGCGCGATCAGCTTTTTCGTCCGGCGCCTCGCCGATCGGCCTTCGCACGCGGAATGCACGGCCTCCCAGCCCAGGGCCAAGGCGATGCGAAAGGGTTCCCCGGTTCGTAACGCGAGTCTGAGGTTGCGCGTCTGGAAGTACGAACCTTGAATCACATCAACGACGCTGATCCCCACGGCGACCGCTCTCGAAATGTCGATCCGTGCAAGGTCGGCCGGCGCGACTTCCCCGATCGTCCGCGTGCGAAATCCAAGTCCCCGCACGGCCAGGATCACGCGTTCGACCAGCAGTCGAACGAGCGCATCTTGCGGTGACGAGGGCTGTCGCAGGCCGACACGATCGAGGACGTCGCGAAACGCGAGCAGCCCCTCGTCGATACGACCGCTGATCAGGAACTGGTAGGCCGCGCGACCTTGCAGGTCAAGCGCGTCGGCCTTCTCAGCGCCGACGGCGGCGTTCTGGAAAATCGTCGCGGCCTCCGCCGCGCGACCGGCGTTCGCGAGGGCCTCGGCAAGACTCACGTTCAGGGCCCGCGTCTGGGCTGCGTCCGCGCCGATGCGTAATTCGAGCACCCGCCGGTAGAGCTTCGCCGCGCGATCGAAGGCCAGGGCCTCGACGGCGGAGGTAGCCGCGTCTTCGTAGTACTGGGCCGCCTTCGACGGCTGACCGGCAGCCTCGAAGTGAACGGCAAGGGTTTCCGGATCGGTCCCCGCGACCTCCTCCAGCTCGGTCGCGAGCACGCGATGGCAGGCCATCCGATCTTCGGCCGAGAGCCGCCGCTCGACGGTCTCGCGCACGCGATCGTGGTACGTCTCGACTTCGTCGAGGATCCCGGCGCCCTTGCCTCGAACGAGGTTCGCGGCCCGCAACTGCGCGAGCGCCGTGAAGCCCTCCGCACCCAGGCCCGCTGCGCGGCACGCGATGGCTTGCCGCACCGGTTGCCCTGCCACCGCGATCACTTCCAGAAGCCGTCGCGGTGCCTCGGCGAGCGCGCAGACTCGCGTCCAGAGCACCTCGTCCAGGCGGACCGATAACGCGCTCCCCTCTCCGCTGCCGATATCGCCCCCTTGATTCAGCGAATGCGTCAGCTCGTACACGTAATACGGACTTCCGCCAGACTCACGGGCGATCAGATCCGCCACCGCGTCGGAGCGGACGTTGGATCCGCTCAGGAGCAACAGGGCCAGGTCGCGTGCCTCGTCGAACGTCATCGCATCGACAGGAATCATGCGACGATCGGGAATGGGGCCGCCGTCGTCGGCGGGCGCCAGCAAGCGCAGGAGGCACGGACTCTCCTGGGAGTATTCACTCCGGTAGCAGCACAGCAGGAGCAGGTTGGGCGCGTCGGGCGGGCGCAAGAGGTCGGTCAGCAGCTCGGCGCTGTCGAGGTCGCCCCATTGCAAGTCGTCGATGTAGAGGATCAACGGCCAGCGGTCGCCAATGCGCGCGAGGAGCTCGCGGAGCGCGGCGAACGCTCGCCGGCGCAGTTCCTGATCGCTGGGCACCTTGAGCGTGCGATGCGGAAAGCCTTCCACGGCCTCGACCCGCCGGAGCACCGGAAAGACGCGCGCCAGCGCGGCGATATCGCGGGGGAGAAGCGCTTCGGCCTCGAGCCGTCCCAGACGCCGCAAGTAGCGGCTCAGCGCGTCGATGAGCGCGTCGACCGCCTTGTAGGCGACTGACTCCTGCTCGAAGCAACGGCCCTCGAGAATCACGATGTCGTTCCACTCGCCCAGGCCGTCGAGGAAGCGCCGGACGAGCGTGCTCTTGCCGGCCCCGGAGCGGCCGTTCACAAACGCGGCAACGGTCCGGCCGCGCTGGGCGGTCTCGAACGCGTCGGAAAGGGCGGCCAGGAGCGGCTCGCGACCCACGAACGGCCGGCCTTCGGTCGCCACGAAGATCCCAGCGGGCGAGGGCTCGTCGGTGATGCCCCCCAGCCGCCGCAGCACCTCTTCGCCCGACGGTCGGCGTTCCGGGTTGCGCTCGAGGAGCTCCATGCAGAGCGCGCACAGGTCTTCGGGCAGCTCTTCGACGAGCGAGCGTGGGTCGGGGGGCGTGCTTGTCTGCTTTTGGGCGAGGATGTCGATCCGGCGCCCTTCGAACGGCAGCTTTCCCGTGAGGGCCAGGTAGATCATGACCCCCACGCTGTACCAATCACTCGCAGGCGACAACGTCTGGCCGGCCGCCTGCTCGGGCGCCATGTAAGCGACGGTCCCGGCGACGTGTCGCTCGGTCGAGTCAGGGTCTTGCTGGCCGTGCAGCTCGGCGGTGACGCCGAAATCGAGGACGACCACCCGGCTTCCGCGCTCGACCATCACATTCGAAGGCTTGATATCGCGGTGCAGTTTCCCCATCGCGTGCAAGGCGATGAGCGCCCCGGCGAGTTGTCGCAAGGCCGCTCGGAGTCGGGGAACATCGGCACCGAGCCCAGGTTCGTCGATGTGGCAGTCGGGGTCGGTCTGCATCGCTGCGCGAGGGATGAACGATGTCGTGCCGTCGTTCGAGGCCATCTCCGAAGTGAGCGACGCGGTCCCTTGCGGTTGAGTCACGATCCCTTCGTTACCGACCGCACTCAGTACCGTCAGCGGCCCCGAGTCGGCCGGCTCGGTTCCCGGCAGGCCCAGGTTTCGGAGCGCCGGGTTGGGGCTTGTGGACAGCCGCCGTTCCGGCCGGACATGACGGAGGAAGTCGCACCCCTCGACCAATTCCATGGTATAGAACCAACGGTCGCCCTCCGAGAACAACTCCCAGAGCCGTACGAGGTTAGGGTGCGCCACGTCCTCGAGCGCGCGGAATTCTTTCTTGAAATGATAGAGCGCGGAGGCGTCAAAGTGCTGGATCGTCTTCAGTGCGACCAGCATCCCTCGCTCGCGATCGAACGCCTCGTAGACGACCCCCATCCCGCCCGCGCCGAGTCGCTTGCCAATGGCAAAGCGCTCGTTGCCGGCAAAGTCGTCAGACGAGAGGGAGCCCATCGTTCCGTCCTCTACAAAGGCCGCCGGAGCCGCGGCGGGACGGGAGTCTTTCCCCGAAACGTAATCCCAAATCGCATCGCTAATTATGACTGTAAGATGACAGCGCCGCAACCGAGCGAGTTGGTGAAATCGCCCCCATCAGGAGGCTGGATCTATAACACCAACCCGAAGCGCGAGCGAGGGAATCATATGAATATCCCTCGCTTGCGCTTCGGGTTGGTGTTATTTTGTGCACTTATTCGATTGCAGCGTGAGCTTTGCGCATCGTGCCGTTGCCTTACGGAGTCTCGGGTCGACCGCTCACAGAGGTTCCGACCGCGGCGTGGGATTGAGGGCCACCTCGAGATTTCCGCGCAGGAGTTGGCAGCCTGTCAACTTGACGATCGGCACCAGTTGGAGTGGGTCCGCCACCGACGACCCGGTCAACCGGCACGATCCGGTCGCCTCCCAGATCTCGGCGTCGGTAAGCATCCAATCGGTTTGGATGAGTTCGGCCAGCGACGGGGGGGCATCCTTGGTGGGGCTGGGGATGACCCGTAACGTCAAATACGACAGAGGCACAGTTTGCCCCGTTCCGAGCTGCTTCACGAGCGTCAACGAGCCCGACGCGAGCCGCAGACCCGCCGGTCGATCGAGCGTGGCGTCGTATTCGTCGCCTTCCTCGAAACCGATGGTCGCCAGCTTCTTGGGAAAGCCGGCCATCTCGCGGCCGGCGGCCATGGCGACGTCGGTGGTGACGTAGAGGTGCACGGCGTACTTGACGGGTTCGCCCTTGTAAGTTGCGTCCAGGAACAGGACGACCTCGTTGTAAGGACCGATCGTGCTCGACGGGTACGACGCGAACACCAGGCCCGCCGTGGCTGGGTCGGGCAGCTCAGCCTGCGCGGGCAAGAGGCGGGCGGCGGTTGGACCGTCCGTCTCGTACGTGAAGAGCATCAGCGACGCATTCTGGTAGTGGTAGGGTGGCTTCGGGTACAAGGGACCGTCGGAAGGCATCGAGAACCCGAGGCTATCCTTCGTCAGCGTGCCGCGAAAGCCCATGCGCTTCTCTCCCGTCCCGAGGCCACGGAATGATTGCGGTGACATCCGAAGTGCCCCGTGCCCACAATGACAACGAGGCACGGATCCCCTGCGATCTTAAGACCGCAGCCGTGTCCCTTGCAAGCAAAAAACTCGTAAGCTTCGGCATATAAGATAGGGCAAAGATCTCGTCAATTCACGGCAACATCTTACTCAGGGGGGAGACCATTTTGAGCACTACGACACCTTCGTTGGGTCTCGGCGAGGAATGGAGACCCGCGGGCGAAGACGCCCTCATTGAACGCGTCAAGGCGCTCAGCCTGGATCTACTCGACACCACGCGCAAGCCCGTCCGACGCGGCCAGCATCCGAAGCAGCACGGGTGCGTGCGCGCGGAATTCATCGTCGAGCCCGACCTCGCGCCCGAGTTGCGGCACGGTCTCTTCCGGGAGGGCCGGGTCTTTCCTGCGTTGATCCGCTTCTCCAACGGCCGGGAGTGGGACGACCGCAAGGGCGACATCCACGGCATGGCCATCAAGGTCCTGGGCGTCGAGGGAGAGAAGATCCTGGAGAGTGAGAAGGACGCGATGACCCAGGACTTCGTCCTCGCCGATCATCCCGTCTTCTTCGTGCGCGACGCGACCGATTACGTCCCGTTCTCGGAAGCGATCTCGGGGGCGAAAGGCTCCTGGATCGGTCTCGGCCTCTTCGTCTTCAGGCTATTGTTCTTCGGGCAACCGCCCTGGTCGATCCTCCGGGCGGCCCTGAACAATAAGCCCGATAGTCCCTTGCGCACGCAGTTCTGGAGCCAGACGCCGTACCGGCTCGATCGTCTCGCCGTGAAGTACTCCTGCCGGCCTGATCTGAGCCTGGTTCCCACCCCCCTGGCGTATGACTCGGCCGACAAGCTTCGTATCGCCCTCTCCGCGCACCTGGAAACCCACGAAGCGCGGTTCGACTTCCTCGTCCAGGTCCAGACCAACCCGATCACGATGCCTGTCGAGGATCCCACTGTCGCCTGGGACGAGACGGCGTCGCCGTATCGCAAGGTCGCCACGATTCGGATCCCGCCGCAGCAGTTCTACACGCCGAAACAGATGACGTTCGGCGAGAATCTGTCCTTTACGCCGTGGCACTCACTCCCGGTCCACCAACCGCTCGGCGGCATCAATCGCACACGTAAAGCCGTGTACCAGGCTGTATCCACGCGGCGGCGCGAACTGAACGGCGTCGCCATGCGAGAACCGACCCTCCAGGACGTTGACGAAGGAATTCGTTCTGACGAAGTTGCGTAGATCGGCCCTTCCGCTCAACCGGTGGAACAATCGGCAATCCTGGCCCTCGGTTGCCTGAGAGGGGCCTGCTCGGTTTTCACTGAACACCACAGAACCCATGAACGAAGGATCCGCCGCGACCGTGACCGCTGGCTGAGCGTGTGGGCTCTCACGGCAGAGATGTCGGAGAATCGCAACATCGAGGTAGCGGGAATTGCGCAGGTTGCTGACCAATGGAAGCTGACAAGTCTGGCGGATCGGACCGGCTGGCTCGCCTCTTACTGCGACGAATCACTTTTCGGCGACCACCCGCATTCGGAGAAAACTGGCCTCGAGATCTTCGGCGATCGCAACACCGACCCGATCGACAGCCAAAGTGAGAGCTTGCTCGAGTACCACCGTCCGCTCATCGAAGACGGTACGCTCGCGTACGGCGTCTTCCACGAGCCCGCCCGCGTGATTATCGACCGTGCGCTCGATCATCTTGTCTGCCGGCTCAATCCCGACGGTCAGGCTCAATGAAACGCTGATCGACGAACGTTCGCTCGAACCAAGCAGCGTGACTTCAGCCTCTTTTACTACGGCGATCAATCCCAGGTCCGTGTACGCAACGTCGTGTTTCGCGGAGCCTCGCCCCGATCACTCGCAGTGACTCAAACGACTTCCGGATGACCTACGCATGCCATACGCATGTTCCCCGCACCGCTTCGCAAGGGAGAACGTGTAACTCTCCCGCTTTCCCCAGGCGGGAGTTATGAGGTTCCCAAGCTTCCGAAGGGCCTGCCGCCATCCGCTCGCCGACCGAAAACGAGAAACAGTTCAAAATCGCTGCGTTCAATCATGACCTACTCTACACTCAGATATTGTCGATTGCGCTGTCGCTCCGTGTACGCACTTTCACCAGTTCGGTAACGGATGATTCGAACGGGTACCGCGCCAGCCTGGGCGCGAGGCCGAACCCCCGAATGACCTGAGAATCAACGGCTGTTTTTTTGTAATTCAAGAAGCAATTACGACTTGGGATGTGACTTGCTCTCATCGACTTGGCTTGCGAGATGTGCCGCCAACCGGGCTCGCGGTTCGATGGAGTTGGAGGAAAGGACCCGATGATCAGCTCAGGCTCCTTGCTCGTCGTCGACGACGACGAGATGAACCGCGACATGCTGTCGCAACGACTCGAATTGAACGGATACTCAGTCGTTGCGGCGGAGAGCGGACGCCAGGCGCTCGATCTTGTCGACCGCCAAACGTTTGACGTGATCCTGCTCGACGTGATGATGCCGGAACTCAACGGACTGGAGGTTCTCCGCCTCCTGCGTGCCCAGGCGACAGCGGCCGAGCTGCCAGTGATCATGGTGACCGCGCGCGATCAGAGCGGCGACATCGTCGAAGCCTTCCGGCTCGGTGCCAACGATTATGTGACCAAACCGATTGATTTCGCGGTCACCCTGGCCCGGATCGCCACCCAGGTGTCCCACAAACGGGCACAGCAGGCGCTGCGCGAGAGCGAGCAGCGCTACGAGTTGGTCGCTCGGGGGACCCAGAGCGGCCTGTGGGATTGGGACCTTCAGGGAAACGAGGTTTTCTACTCCCCGCGCTGGAAGGCGATGCTCGGTTATGACGAGCGCGAGGTCGGCACGGGTGTGGAGGAATGGCTCGGTCGAGTTCACCCAGAAGACCTGCCGGCGGTTCAAGCGGACATCGACGCCCATCGGCTTGGGCTCACCTCGCACTTTGAGCGCGAACACCGTTTACTTCACAAGGACCAGACCTACCGCTGGATGCTTGGACGAGGCGTGGCCGTCCAGGACCGTGCGGGGGCCGTCCGGCGCATGGCGGGGTCGCTGACCGACGTGACGGAGGGCAAGGTCGCGGATGCCTTGACCGGCCTGCCCAACCGCATTCTTCTCCTCGACCGGATCACGCGCGCCATTTACCGCGCCCGGCGCGAGCCGGAAACGCTGTTCGCGGTCATGTTTCTCGACCTCGACCGCTTCAAGATGATCAACGACAGCCTCGGTCATCTCGTCGGCGACCGGCTCCTGATCGAGTTCGCGCGGCGACTGGAGCATTCGCTTCGCGCCACCGACACCGTCGCCCGGCCCCTCTTCGAACATACGATCGCGCGTCTGGGGGGCGACGAGTTTACGATCCTGCTCGAAGACATCAAGGACGTGAACAACGCCGTCAAGGTGGCGGAACGCATTCGGCGCGAGTTGGCGTCGCCCATCACGCTGGACGGCCATGAAGTCTTTACAACCGCCAGCATCGGGATCATGGTCGGGGGCGCGGAATACGACAACGCGGAAGACGTGCTGCGCGACGCCGATACCGCAATGTACAGCGCCAAGTCGCGGGGCAAGGCCCGCTATGAGGTCTTTGACGCCGAAATGCGCATTCGCGCCGTGGAACGGCTGCAATTAGAGACTCAGTTGCGCTGGGCTCTCGCGCGCGACGAGTTTTGCCTCCACTATCAACCGCTCGTTCAGTTGGACACGGGGCGCCTGATTGGCTTTGAGGCCCTGATCCGCTGGCAGCACCCCGAACGTGGTCTCTTGCCCCCCTCGGAATTCATTGGCGTCGCGGAAGAGAACGGGCTGATCGTCCCGATCGGCTGGTGGGTGCTCGAACAGGCCTGCCGCCAGATGAAAGAGTGGCAGAGGACGATCCCGGGAGCCGACTCGCTGACGATCTGCGTGAACCTCTCCAGCAAACAGTTCTTCCAGGCGGGCCTTTACGAGCAGGTCGAACGCCAACTTCGCGATTCCGGCCTGGACGGACACTTCCTGAAGCTGGAGATCACCGAGAGCGCGATCATGACCGATCCTGACTCGACCTGTTCGACCTTGAATCGCCTTCGAACCCTCGGCGTGCGCGTCGGGATCGATGACTTCGGAACCGGCTACTCCTCGCTCAGCTACCTGCGCCACTTCCCGATCGACACTCTGAAAATCGACCGCTCCTTCGTCGAGAAAATGCACTCCGACCCGAAAGACGCCGAAATCGTTCAGACAATCGTCACGCTTGCCC
This sequence comes from Singulisphaera sp., assembly GCA_027451445.1. GTDB lineage: Bacteria > Planctomycetota > Planctomycetia > Isosphaerales > Isosphaeraceae > DAIDJG01. The sequence continues at coordinate 15,665 of DAIDJG010000066.1, read as the reverse complement.
ACAACCTGATCATGGACGTGGTCGCCGAGGGCGTCGAGACGATTGACCAGCGCGACCATCTCCAGACGCTCGGCTGCGAATACGGACAGGGCTACTACTTCTCCAAACCGGTCAACGCCGAGGCGGTCGAAGCTCTGCTTTTCAATGGACCGAACGCCTGCACGACGGCAATCGATTCTCCGCAGCACGCAGCCGCGGGCATCCCGACGCCTCACTTCAGGGGGCATCGCGCCGAGATGAATTGACGTCTCCCGCGCGCTCGAAGCAGAAACGTGGCGTCTGGCCGGTTCGGCGCAGTTCTTCCGACCGTAGCTCCTCTGCAAGCGCCGATCGTCACCCAAGGTTGCCGGCCAGGAATTCGCGGACAAGGTTTTTCGCCACCCGAAGACGATAATCAGCCGTCGAGCGCGCGTCGTTGATGGGGGAGAGGTCGGCGGCGAGTCGCTCGGCGGCCTGTTCACCTAATTGGGCCGAAGGCGCTTCGCCCTCCGCACACTGTTCCGCGGCACGTGCTCGAACGGTGATTGGTCCCATGCTGCCGAAGACCAGTCGCACGTTCTCGTAGCGGCCGTCGTTCCATCCCGCGATGGCCGCGAAGACCACCTTGCTGATCCCCTGAGCCGCGCGCGGCGCGACCTTACGATAATACATCCGCCCGGTTGAACCCGACCGCGGCTGAAAACGCAGGCCGGTGATCAATTCGTCCGGTTCACGGACCGAGCGGCGATAACCCGTCATGAACTCGCCGTAGGCGATGCGCCGCTGGCCCCGGACGCTGGCGAGTTCCAATTCGGCGTCGAGCGCCAGCCAGACCGGCAGCGTATCGCCTGCGGGCGAGCCATTGGCGATGTTGCCGCCCACCGTGGCACGATTCTGCACCTGGGTCGCCCCGACAACCGCCGCGGCCCGACCGATCAACGGGCACGACTCCTCCAGCAATGCGGATCGCCGCAAATCGGTCATCGTCGCGAGCGCTCCGACGTGGACGAAATCGCCGTCGCGGCCAATGCCCGCGAGTTGCGGGCGCAGCCGGGAGAGATTGAGCCACTGGTCACCGCCGCTCCGATCGCGGTAGACACCTACCATCACGTCGGTCCCGCCAGCCAGGGGACGCCATCCTTCCTCGCGATGCTCCGCCAGAAAGCGAAGCGCATCGTCGAGGTCGGTTGCCGTGTAAACCCGATGGTCAGAGATGATTGCCGTCAAGGGTTTCGCCTCCTCGCGCCGCGGCCTGGACCGAAGCGATCACCTGTTGATAGCCCGCGCAGCGGCACACGACACCGGCCAACGCCGCGCGCAGCGTCGCGTCGTCCGTTTCGCCCCCGTGCTCCAGATGCGCGCAAGCCGTCATCAACAATCCCGCCGCACAACTGCCGCACTGTGTGCCGCCATGTTTCAGGAACGCGGCCTGGAGCGGGTGCGGTTGATCCCCCTCCGCGAGCGACTCGACCGTGCGTACGTCGGCTCCTTCAACCTGGACAATGGGAACGAGGCACGAGACAACCGGTACACCGTCAATGAGTACCGTACATGCGCCGCAATCCCCCTCGCCACAGCCGTTTTTTGTGCCAGTCAGCTCACAGGTCTGGCGGAGCACGTCCAGCAACCGCTGCATCGGCGGCGCGGCGATTTCCCGGGGCTGACCGTTCAACGTGAATCGGATCGCCGCATGCTGATTCATTGTTGACGATCCTCCCACGCGGGCAGAATGATTTCCGGCGTGATCGGTATCCGGTTGAAGTGGATACCGAGCGCCTGGCGCAAGGCATTGGCCACGGCCGGGGCTGGCCCTTCCGCGGGGAGTTCGCCCAGGCCCTTGGCACCGTGAGGCAAGCGCGGATGCGGATGCTCCAGAAACACGGCGCGAATCGGCGGGACATCGCAGGCGGTGGGAATTACGTAATCGGTCATGGTGGCGTTTCGCAACAGTCCGTCGGCCCACACCGTCTCTTCCATGAGGGCCCACCCGAGTGCCTGGGCCACTCCCCCCTCGACCTGGCCGGCCGCGAAAAGCGGATGGACCACCTTGCCGACATCCTGGACGGCGGTGACGTCGAGGACCTTCACCTCGCCTGTGAGCGTGTCGACCTCGAGCGCGACGACGCAGCAGCTCCACGTGTACGCCAGGTAGCCATCACCACGATGAGTCGCCTCGTCCCACTGCATGTCCGGCGGTCGGCTGTAATACGCGCGCGACTCCAGGGGGCCTTCCGTGGCCAGGCGGGCGATCGCGGAACGAAACGCGTCAGGATCCGCCTTGCACAGACCCGAGCGGCGCTCCACCTCCTCGCGGAACTGCCGTCCGGCCGAGATGAGCAGCCCGCCGACAATCGCCGCCGTGCGCGATGCGACCGTTGGGCCGGAATCGCGTGCCATGGCCGTATCAGGCTTCTCGGCGACGACCCACTCAACCGGAATCCCCAACCCGTCGGCCGCCAACTGGGCGAGAATTGTCTGGGTTCCCTGCCCGATTTCGACCTGGCAGGTCACCGCGCTGACCGTCCCGTCGGCATTGCCGCGCAGTAGCACCTCCGAGCGAACTAGGCCCTCGCCATCGCCGTTCATGCCCGTGCCGTGCATGAACAACGACAGGCCAATTCCCCGCCGTTTGAACCGTTCCGGCCCCGCCGCGGACAAAGCGCGACGGTTCGAGTCGTCGTAGGCCGCGCGGCGGGCCAGAAAACCGGACTCGACCAGGGCACGCTCGAACACCTCCGCCGCTGCAACATCCTCGCCCACGTTCTGCCCCGTGGCGAGCGTCCCGCGGGGCCCGATCACGTTGCGCCTGCGTAATTCGACGGGGTCCAGACCGAGCCTGGCCGCGCAGGATCCCATGTGCGTTTCCAGGGCAAAGTGAACCTGAGGTGCGCCGAAGCCGCGAAACGCCCCGCGCGGCGGATGATTGGTCGCCACGGCGCGCGCGTTGATCTCAATCTGATCGCACTGGTAAGGCCCGGCCGCATGAACCGCGGCGCGTTGGAGAACCAGCGGACTGAGCGTGCTATAGGCTCCGCCGTCCAGCTCAATCTCGATCTGCATCGCGAGCAACCGGCCAGCGCGCGACCAGCCGCTTCGGTGCCGGATCCGCGCGGGATGCCGCTTGCTGGTGTAGCGCAGGTCCTCGACACGATCGTAGATCATGCGTACGGGCCGACGCGCCTTCCATGCCAACAGCGCCGCATGGCCAGCGATCAGAGTGGGGAAATCCTCCTTGCCGCCAAACCCGCCCCCGGTCATGCAGGCGATCACGCGGACCTGCTCCTGCGCTAATCCGAGGAGCAACGCGACACCCTCGACGATGTAGTACGGGCATTGCATCGAGCCGCACACCGTAATGCCCGACGCCGTCGGTTCCGCCTGCATCCCTTGCGGCTCGAGGTAAACATGCTCCTGAGCCCCCGTTTCATACACCTCCTCGACCACCACGTCAGCCGTTTGCAAGGTTTCACCGGCATCGCCCTTGCGGATTGTGATGGTGCGGAACACGTTTTCCGGGCCGAAGAGCGGAACCTTGGCTGCAAGTGCTTCATCGATATCGAAGACAGGTTCCAAGGGCGACAGGTCGACGTCGACCCGATCGAGTGCCTGCTGAAGCGTCTCCTCATCCGCAGCGGCAATCAAAGCGACGGGCTCGCCGTGATAGCGCACGAACGACTCGGCCAACGACGGTTGATCGCGCAAGACAACCGGGACGACGTTTTCACCGGGGATATCGGCCGCCGTGACCACGACGACACGACTCCAGTCGAAACATGGATCGAAACGGATCGCGAGCAGGCGCGCATGCGGCACGTCCGCGCGCACGGTCCCGCCCAGCCAAACATTCTGGCGCGGCAAGTCATCGACGAAGCGGGCTTCGCCGCATAGCTTGGCCGCCCCTTCCCTGCGCGGCACACTCGTGCCCAGGGCCCCGCCGGTGTTTACCCCTGTGAGGGAAGTGACCTGATCGGTCGACATCAGTGGGAGGCTCCCGACGGACAACAGGCCGACTGGGGAACGCGCTCATGCAACGACCGTTACCAAAACCCATCACACGGAAGAATCGCCCGCCCCCATGATGACCCGATCCGCGGTAGGTTTTCTGCGCAAGCCCCAGCCTACGACAGACATCCGCGATCGACAATCGTTTGCCCAGGTGACGGTTGGCTTCCCGCACGCCGCGCACGACTTCGGTAGCGTTCCGTAGCTATCACATGGGTCCCTCCGTAGACAGGGTCTAACGGGGAACTAACATAACCGTTGAACCCAGTCGCGGGGAACCGACCAGTCGGCTGCCATGCCCCCACGCGTGCCGAAACGAAACGACCCACGGTCGCAAATGCGTCCTCGTCCGTGCGATCGTAGTGCGACCGACTCGCCGGTCACTTCCTTGCCGACGTTACGGCTCGTCCGGAGCCGACGCGCCCGGCCCAGTGCCTTCGCGCTCCGCCGAGTGTCTTTGAGTTCGGTTCTTGTCGAGAATCGCCAGCAGGATCAAAACAAAAGCGAAGAACCGCATCCAGTAGAGATGAGCCCTCTCCTCGCCGCGCGACGTGTTGAGTGCGAGCTCGATGCGATTGAGCGCCATGAGAACCAGGGCCAGCGAGAAGAACGCGAAGAGACGATCCCGAGTTGTCCTCCAGAACCGCAGGAAAAACAGGGCCGCCACTCCGAACCCCATCGCCAGGGCTCCCGCAAGCATCTGCTTCATGGCAGTATTAAGTCCCCCGGGTTTCCGACGGAGTTCGGTCGCGCTTTCTTGTATGTGATCATGCCTGACTATCGAGAATCCCAGATCAAGCCAAACAGAAGCGTCGTCACGCCGATCAAGCCGATCAACGTCCTCAGAAGGTATAAGTCCCTATCTGGTACGATGATATAGTCAATGAACAGGATGACGTTTTCCAGCACCAGGGACAAAAACGACAGGCCGCACCAGAGCAGAAGCCGGGTACCGCTGCGCCGGAATCCGCGCAGAAGGAGCGCGCTGCACATGAACGCCGTACCCGCGCAAAGGATGTAAACGAGACCTTTCACGTTAGTCTGCTTTCCTGACTCGAAATGCGTTGGCGAAATCGCGGAGGGGGTCCTTGGCCCGTTCGTACACCATCTTGATCATTGTGACCGGTCGTTCCTTGTAAATCTGGAGCACGCGGGTGACTCCCTTTTCCAGCTCGGGACTGGCAACGCCGTAGCGGCACGACACATCCGTGCCGTTCGCTGATATCGCGACAAGGCCTCGGGCATGCATCGCGACCGCGTGTGCACGAACACTGTCGACGTCCGTCTGCACCGCACTCGCCAGGTCCGCCGACGGCCAGTCTCTGGCGCGGTCCTCATTCAAGATGCGCAGAATCTCCAATTGATCGATCGTCTCGATGTGCGTCACGAGAAAATTGATGACGTCTTTCGGCAGAGGACTCACCCTTTAATCCCTCGCGTCCACGACTTATCGAGCGTTGAGGATGAAGAGACTTTCACAACGAATTTGGGGCTCCTTCGAGATTTCCGCGCGGCCCACTTCGCACCACGAAGAGGCTGCGCGGCGTGAGGCTATTCAATCATAACTGGGCGGTCGGCAAAACGGAGGACGCGAGAAAGCCAGATGAGGAACTCGGCAACCTGTTCCGTGTCAGGGATTCGGTAACCCGCGCGGGTCGGTTGCAGTGCGCCCACGCGTGCCGAAACGAAACGACCGACGGTCGCGAATGCGTCCTCGTCGGTGCGATCATCGCCGAGGTACATCGTCAGCGCGTTTGTCAATCCGAGCTGCTCACGGATCCAGCGCACGGCTGTTCCCTTGTTCCATTCGACCCTCGGCCGCACTTCCCAGACCATCTTTCCTGGGACGACGGCAAAGTGGGGGTGGTTGCTCGGGATCGCATGCCTCACCGCATGCTCGACACGGCTCTGGTCCTCGGGACAGACGCGCCGGTAGTGGACCGAGGCACTCAGTCCCTTGGGCTCGACCAGCACGCCGGCGACGCCGGCGAGTTCGTTGATCAGTTCGTCGACGACCGCTTCCAGACCGTCCTTGAGCCGGGCCGCCTTCACGTGGTTGAATCGAAGTCCTTCTCCCTCGATCTCCAGTCCGTGATTTCCGGCGTAGACCAACCCGTCGATCGCGACTCGCTCGCGGATGTCGTTCAGTTCCCGACCGCTCACGATGCTCACGGTACAGTGGGGATGCTGAGAGACGGCCTCCAGAGCCGACCTTGTCGCCGAGGGCAGGTGTGCAAGCTCCGGCGACGCGACGATGGGCGCAAGCGTCCCGTCGAAGTCGAGAAAGAGCAGCACATGGGCGGCGGTCTCCAGTGAGACCGCAACCTCGTCAAGCGTGTCGAGTAGCGGTTGCGGACTCGGCATGAGCTTCTCCGCTCGGAAAGGGAATCGCTGTCTGTAACCTCGGCGCGTGTGCGCGGGGGTCTTCCGTTTCAATACGGAGGAGCGTCGAGATAATCTTCCCCGCCCAGCGATAGACGTTGTTCTCGGCGACCACCGCACGCATTCGGCGCATGCGGCGACCGCGTTCTTCGCGTGTCATGGTTAGCGCCTCCTGCATGGCAACGGCGAGCTCCTCGACCGCGAACGGGTTGACCAGCACGGCGTCGCTCAGCTCCCGCGAAGCGCCGGTGAACCGGCTCAAGATGAGCACGCCGTCGTCGTCGATCCGGCTCGAGACATATTCCTTGGCCACCAGGTTCATCCCGTCGTGCAGCGAGCTGACCACGCAGAAGCTCGCGAGTCGGTGTAAGGCCGTCATTTCGATCTGGTTGAAGTGCCGCTTCTCGTAGACGATGGGCCGCCAGGAACCGGCACCCCACTTCCAGTTGACCCGTTCCACGAGGTCATCGATCTCGTCGTCCAGTTGTTGATAGGCGCGAATGTGCCCGCGGGTGGGAGCACCTGCCTGGGCGAACACGAGCCGGCCGCGGTACTCGGGACACGCTTCGAGCAGTCGATCGATCGCATTCAGACGCTCCGGGATTCCTTTCGTATAGTCGACGCGTTCGATGCCGAGTCCCAGCACTTTACCGTCGAGCTGGAGCCGGTGGCGCCAGCGTGCCATCTCGCGCTCGACCTCCGCGCTCGTCGCCGTGGCCGATTGGCGCTCAAAGTCAATGCTAATGGGGAAGGGTTGGACCTGCGTCAGATGCCCTCCGCGCTGAACCTCCGACAGAGCGTGGTCCGTGCGCGCTTCCAGGTTCCGGTCGACCGTTTCCAGGAAGTTCTGGCAATGGTAGCTCAGGTGGAATCCCAGCAGGTCGTTGCCGAGCAGTCCATCGAGCAACTCGTCCTTCCAGGGGAAGGCCCGAAACGTTTCCGCGTTGGGCCAGGGGATGTGCCAGAACTGGGCCACCGTCAGGTTGGGGTTTCGCCGTTTCAGGAGACGCGGCAGGAGGCCGAAATGATAATCCTGGATAAAGACGAGCGCTGGGTTGTCGCCAGCCTCCGCCAGGACTGCCTCGGCGAACAGTTCGTTCACCGTGCGGTACATCTGCCAGTGTGCCGCGTCAAAGACCGGCCGCGTGAAGACGACATGGCAAAGCGGCCAGAGCCCGCTATTGGCCAGGCCGTGATAGTAACCCTCTTCCTGTTCCTTGGTCAGCCACACCCGGCGCAAGGTATAGCGGGGATTGTCGGGGGGGACTCGCACCCGGTCGTCGGCATCGACCGTCAGCCGGTCGGCGTCCCCCGAGCCGTGCGCGACCCATGTCCCGCCGCACGCGAGCATCATCGGATCCAAAGCCGTCGCCATCCCACTCGCGGGACGCATGCAATCAATGATATCACCAACATATCGGTGAATGTAAGGCTCGCGATTGGCAACGACGATAAGCCGCTGGTTGCACAGTCGAGACTCGATCAGGCCGTGCAAGTTTCTCCTGTCCCACATCGCTGGCTTCTCCTCAATGAACTTCACCGTCGCGGTTGTGGTCATCGGCTCTTAAGGGGTACGATCGACGGTGTTGCCCTTGCATCATGGATGCCCTGGCGTGGAATGGACACGGACCGCTGCCTATTGCCGTGCGTTCGAGGCGCTCCACCAACCCTCTGGATGGCCGACCGACCCCCAAGACGGATGCCGACGAACCGACGCGCCGAGTCGTTGCCGCAGGCGTGTCGAAGCCCTGACGATGGCCGCCGTGGGTCCTCCGCGTCTGTTTCTCTCGCCGCTTGTGATGAGGCTCGCGAGAGGAAGCCACGGGGCCATCTGGGAGGCGATCACGTCTCCCTTAGTTTCCACCCTTAAACGGAACCTGATCGGTACGACTCTTGATATCCAGGCACTTTGAGGAAAAGGAAGGCCGTTCGACCGTCCCCCCCAAGAAGCCTGCTTCCGCGATGTTAAGCCCCGCGTTTCCGCGCGGGCTGTTCCGAGTCTCTCACAAGTATTGGCGCTCGAAGCCGCGACGTCGATCGGCAGAGTGAGAGAACGGTCTCAGGATTTCGCCGAGAGCCCGACTCAGCAAAACACGAAGGAGACTCAGGGAATTCCCTGATCGATGCGAACCTGATATGATTCAATGAGCTGATCAATCGCAATGATAGAAACGTCATTCCTGCGCCAGCCAGCCTTTCCGCAGCGCGAACTGAATCACGTCTGCCCGGCTCTTGAGACCGAGTTTTTCCATGGAACGGAGCTTGTGCGACTCGACGGTTTTGACGCTGATCTCGAGCTGAGCGGCGATCTCCTTGTTGCTGAACCCTCGGGCGATCCGGAGCACGACTTGAGACTCGCGATCGGTCAGTTGCGTCCCCTCGGCCCATTCGGTCGCGGTCCCTTCGCTAACGATGTCGCCGACGACCTTGCCCGCCACGGCGGGGTCGAGGTAGACACCACCAGCGGCGACCACTCGGAGCGCACGGATGAGCTCGTCACTGGTCGCCAGTTTGAGGATGTATCCGGCGGCCCCGGCCTTGAGCAGTTTGCGCAAGTGACTTCGATCCTCGTAGACCGTTAGCGCCAGCACCTTGACGTCCGGTGCTTCCTGTTTCAGACGTGCCGTGGCCTGTTCCCCGGTGAGTCCCGGCATCGACAGGTCCATGACCACCACGTCCGGCGAAAGTTCCTTGGCCAACCGGCACACCGCTTCGCCGTCCGGTGCTTCGCCGACGACGTCGAGATCGGGCTGCGCGTTGATCAAGGCCCTCAATCCTTCTCGAAGGACCGCGTGGTCGTCGGCCAGAACAATGCGGAGCTTAGCCATCGGACCGCCTCTCACGATCGTCCCGCGCGGGGACTCGAACATAAACCGTCGTTCCGCCACCTGGTGTGGACTCGATCTGAAACACGCCTCCCACGGCTTGCACTCGCTGGCGCATTCCCGCCAACCCGAGTTTTCGCTCTCCGCGCGCGGGCTCGGTCGCATTCTCCGCGTCGAAGCCCACGCCGTCATCCTCAATGATCACCAACACGTCCGCCGCACGTCGGTTCACGATCAGGCTCGCCCGGCTTCCCTTGGCATGCTTGGCGATGTTGGTGAGCGCTTCCTGGACAACCCGGTAGAGGGTGGTCTCAACCTGCCGGGGGAGCCGGTTCTCCCAGCGTCCGTTGCATGAGAATTGCACGGGGATCTGTGAATGCGCGGACCACTCTTCCGCATAGTTGGACAGGGCCGTCGACAGGTCGAGCTCATCGAGGGCCGCGGGACCGAACTCCCAGGCGATCCGGTGCATGTCGTGGCCGATCTGGCGCGTGAGGGTCAGCAATTCGTGTAACCGTCCCTTCCGGTTGGAGTGATCGCCGTTGGCGAGCGGGCCCTCGAGCGATTCCAGTCCCAGCTTGAGCGCCGTGAGCTGTTGTCCCATCTGGTCGTGGAGTTCGCAGGCGATGCGGGCACGCTCTTCCTCCTGCACGTCGACGAGCCGGCGGAGCAGGTCGTTCCTCGCCTGCTCCGCAAGCCGGCGCTCCGCAACCTCGGCGCGCAACCACTCATTAGCGCGGGCCAGGTCGGCGGTGCGCTGGGCGACGCGGAGCTCCAATTCGTCGTGCGCACGCAGCAACGCCTCCTCGGCCAGCTTTCTCCCGGTGATATCGTAGAAGACCGCCACGGCCGCGACGATGGCTCCCCCGGGCTCTCGGATTGGTGAAGAACTGACAAAAAACGTCGACCAATGTCCTTCCGCCTTTGGGAAGCGAACCTCTTCATTCTTGACGACTTCACCGTGGGCGAGCGACCTCCAGAGCGGCCACTCATGGCGCAAGTAGGGCCGATCGTCCTTGCCGAGCAGCTTGGTGACGTCGAAGCCAGGATCATCGGCCGATGCGCCCGGCGGATGCCGCCAGATCTGATGGAGCTGTTCGTTCGCAAGTACGATCTTCCCCGACGGCGCTTCCGCAATCACGACTCCGGCCGGCATCTGACGCAGCACGGCTTCAAGACGCGCCCTCGCGGTGACCAGTTGCCCGAGCAGCGACTCTCGCTCTTGCTCCACCCGTTGACGCTCGGCGACCTCTTGCTTCAGCCTGTGTTGCCGATCGATGGCCTCGAGGGTGCTCGCCTCGGCTCGGTCCTGCGCCAGGTGCATGATATGCGTGAAGAAAGCGATCGCCAGCCCAACGAAGAAATACATCCCCGCGTTCGTCAGGTTCAAACCTGAGAACGTATGCTGCGGAGGAATGAAGAACCAATCCGCCGCAACGTAACCCAGGACGAGTGCAAAGAGCGTGGGTCCAAGCCCGCCCCACCAGGCGGCCGCGACGACGGAGACGTAGAACGTCGGGAACGGCTGCCGGTGGATCAGGCTCGGCGCCAGCAGGTGCCGAGCCAGGGTCGCGAGCACCACGAAGAGCGCGGCGGCCGCGTAGCGCACGATCACGGGACGGTGGCGTAGTCTCAACCTCTTCGACCTCTTCGATCCTCGACCCAGGAACAGAGTGAAGTAGCCCGTGCCGGTCCGGTGCGGCCGAGGGCTCCTAGGTTCGCTCTCGCGCACTGTCGACTCGCTCTTCGCCCAGCGACGCCGCCCTGCGCTCAGTTCGGCTCGTTTCGATGACGGATTCTCCATCGGCCCCACCAACAATTCGCTCGAGTTGACAGAGTCTTCGCTCGAGCTCCTCGGAATCCATCGCCTCGAAGTTCTCGGCGGCGGCGGCACTAATTTCCCGGGCGTGTTCCCAGATGCGTTGCCGATCCGCCGGAGAGCGGACCACGTGCGCCACTTCGGTGAGCATGCGGATCAGCCGAAGTGCGACGGCCATGTCCGACTTGCCGTACTGCCGAATCTGGTTGACTGACAGGTCGAGCACACGGCCGAACGTCGTCTGACCTAGAATCAGGCACGCCCCTCCGAATCGTCCGCGCGCGCCGACTTCGTTCGGACGCTCATCGTCCGGGAACACGGTGATCGTGGCGGGAATCCGTCGCGTTGCCAGCAAGCAAAGCAAGTTGCCCAGGTGGTCGATACAGGTCGCCGCGGTACTCGGATCATTCACCGCGGGCGAGATCGCCTTGAGCGCGATATCGACGATCTGTCGGAAGCCAAACTCCACGTCCGCTTGCATTGTGCGGACGGGACCGAGGTCGAAGGCTCGTCGACAACGTTTCACGACCCTCGGCGTGGCCCGCTCGGGGGGACTAATGGAGAGTAGGGGCCTGCCCTGGATCACGAACTCGCCGGTCGTCCGGTGTACGTGAAGGCAAAGCCTGTAATTGCGAGCAAGCCGTACGAGCTCTCCCCGATTAATAAGCTGGACGTAACCCGATTCGGTCGCGTCTACGGGTAGACCCTCCGCCGGGAGATGGAACCGTTCGTCTATTGGTTCCGGGACTTCCTCGGCGGTCAAGGTGTCCGGAAAGGTTTCCGTGATGACGTCCTCCGTCTCCCGAGCGACGATGTCCACGAGGTAATTCACCTGGATGAATTTGGAGATATGGTGAAGGAAATAAATCAGCGACCCGAGACAAACGAGCGAGAGAACAATGGCTCCCGTCACACCGAGCGCGGGGACGAACGGCGCGGGGTCGCTCTCCACCGAGCGCAGAACCCAGAGGCAATAGATGAACGTACCCACAAAAAGGCCGAGCGTTGTCTGGCTCAAGCGATCGCGGATCAGGCTGCCGAGGATCCGGGGAGAGAATTGGATTGACGCGAGTGAGAGCACCATGATGAGGATGGAATAGACGACGGCGACGACCGTCATCATGGATCCGGCGATCGTCCCGAGCAGCGCCTGGGTCGAAGCGGGCTCGCCGCGCAGGAGCTCCGTTCGACCACTTGTGAACACCGTGCGCACGGCGGGGAGGCTGTCGACGTACACCAATGCGACCGCCAGCACGGTAAGGGCGGCCGTGATCAGTCCCGGACGCAAGAGCAACCCGGAGCGAAGGTCGTAGGCCAACTGGCGGAACGCGAAGCGAATGCGGTGATCGGGCACGGCGGTGCTCCGTTCCTCGGGTCGAAAGTGACGATCGGACGGAAGAACTCAAGTCACATCATACGTTCCGTAAGTCGCGCCGACAATTTCCAACGATTTGCTCTTGGGGGCCGGCGTGAGGCGTGCGATCCTGGAGCGCTTAGCGGGATGAATTCGAACGGGCTGGACGTTAGGCTTGGCCCATGAAGCTCGCCTGGCTCACTGATATCCATCTGAACTTCCTCCGGCCCGCCGTCCTGAAGCGGTTCCTCGAATCGCTCGCCGAGACCGAGATGGACGCGTTCCTCGTTGGCGGCGACATCGGCGAAGCGCCGGACGTCACGCACTTCCTGAACGAGCTGGACCATCACTTGCAGCGTCCGATCTACTTCGTCCTCGGGAACCATGACTTTTATCGCGGCTCGATCGCAGGGGTGCGCGACGCGGTTCAGGAGCTATGCAGCTTCGGCGGTTTCTTGCGCTGGCTCCCGGACGCCGGCGTCATCCCGCTGACCGAAGACACCTGCCTGATCGGCCATGACGGCTGGGGTGACGGACGGTTGGGCGATTACCAGCGTTCCGACGTACTGCTGAACGATTGGGCCTTTATCGACGAATTCGGAGGGCTCGACCGCGACAAGGACGAACGGCTGGCAACACTTCACGCCCTGGGAGATGAGGCGGCCGATCACTTTCGAGCCGTTCTGTCTCAGGCCTTGGCGTTCGAGCACATCCTCGTCCTCACGCACGTACCGCCGTTCCGTGAAGCCTGCTGGCACGACGGAAAAATCTCCGACGACGACTGGCTTCCACACTTCACGTGCAAGGCCGTGGGGGACGTTCTCCTCGAATTCATGAGCGCGTCCGACCGGCAAATGACCGTCTTGTGCGGGCATACCCACGGCGGCGGCGAGGCCCAGATTCTGCCGAATCTCCGGGTTTTGACCGGCAGTGCGACTTACGGACAACCCGTGATTCAGCGGGTAATCGAGGTTTGAAGCCTCCCGCGTTGTGTTCGCGGACGCCGTGTCGATCCGCGAGCCGACGCGGTAGAGTGATGCCAGGTGCCCGATCGCACGAATGGCACCGCACAAGCGGCGGCCGAGCGCACCAAAACCAACAACGAGTCTACGAAGGACAAAATGTCCAAGAGGCGGTAAGCTACGGACCCCCTGAACGCTTTCAAAACGGTATGGAAAGCCTCTTGGTCGTGAACGGCCACGCTCTTGGGGAAGAAATGAAAATGGAAACCCGCAATCCTCCAGGACGTGCATTTGGTGTCAATTCAGTTTTCCACCGAACAACGGAATTGGCACCCATTGTTCGGGAACATGTTTAGCCTTGGGCGAATGCGGCGTGTCGACGGAGCTCGGTCGGGTGGAAGCCCAGCACGATGTCTTCACGCGGGATTCCGGCCGCGAGTAGCTCCGAGGCGACGGGGCGCGAGGTGCCGTCGTACTCGATCCACACTTTGCCGTCCCGAATGTCGATATGAACGACGCAGCCGTGAACCCGACGGACCCCGTCCCAGCCGACGTGCATCACCTCGTAGTGGTCGTGCTCGCGATCGATCACCGCCTCCGTCTCGATCCGCCCATGAGATGGCTTGTATCCGGCATACTCTTCGATCACCTTCCGCACGATCAGCCGGTAATCCTCGGTTCGATCCATTGGACGATCCTTTCGCGAGTCTCGTCAAACACGGCGAGACATCGTTCGAGGCGAGTGACAATCAGGTTTCCAAACTGATCCGACAGCAATTCATTGTGGATGCGGCTTGGAACGGAAAGCGTCAAGGGGTGGTGTGTGATCGTCCACCCCTCCGCAGTCAGGGCGCGAACGACGAGATCGTGGTAGACGTTCTTCGCAGGCGTGCTTTCTCCCAGGCACTACCAGGCCACCGCCATTCTACCGCCTTGGCGATTCGCAGGAAGCGCCGAAGGGCGTACCAGGCGGCACTGTCCATCGCGGGACCTCATGATCAGGGACGACCCCCTCGGCGGGGCTGCCAAGTGACAGCCCCAAGCCTGTACGGCAGAATCGGGAAAGGAGAGCGCTTCGAGCACGCCGACAACCGTCTCACGAGGCATGGCGCACCATCGGCTCGCGAGGAGCCTGTCTCGGATCCGATCCTTCGCCTTTCTCTGTTACTGGCCGAACGAGTAGAATCCGATCCGGCTGGCGAGGGACGTTTGGGATGAGGAAGCGGCAACGTATGGGTGCGTTTGATCAGGCAGCGCGATTCGCAGCCCACGCTGACCCGGAGGCCGTGGTTTGGCGGTTGTTGGCGTCAACCGGGGCGACTTTGACATTCCGCGAGTGGCTTGATACGCGAACGATTCCACTTCCCGGTGGCCCTCACCGAACCGCCGACCTGGTCGCTGCCCTTACTGAGCCCACCAGCCGGCCGGTGTTGCTGGTCCTGGAGTTCCAGAGTCGTCACGACCCTGATAAGCTCGACGTGACCCTGGAAGAAGCCGGCATCCTCCGCGGCCACGTTCGGTACGGTGAAGATCGCACAGGGAAATACAAGGTTCTAACGGCCCTGGTGTATCTGGCCGGACGATGCCCGGACGACGTTCTCGACATGACTCTTCCGGGCGGTTTCGGCACCAGGCACGCTCCACTGGTATGGAACGTGGGCGACGATGACGCAGACGCGACGCTCGAGGCAGTGGCGAGCGGAAAAGCGCCCTGGGGCATGCTGTTCTGGGTGCCGCTGATGAGGATCGGCCAGGACGACGCCCTTATCGCGCGCTGGAAGGAAACCGTCGTCCAGGTCGTGCGGGATCGACGTACGCGGGGAAACATGGCCGGCATCGCGTTGGTTTTCGCCGAACTCGTAGGGCGACGAGTCGAATGGGATCGTGGGCTGGAGGGCTTTGAGATGACCGAATCGCAAGTGGTGAACGAGTGGATCAGCCGGGGCGAGGCTAAAGGCAAACTACTCGAGGCACGCCAGAACCTCCTGGAATTGCTCGAAGGGCGGTTTCCGGGAGCCGTCCCCAACGACGTGGTGCAACTAATCCAGCATCAAGAAAGCTTGGAACTCCTTCACGACTGGTTCAAGACGGCCGTGCGGGCATACTCGTTCGAGCAGTTCATGAATGGATTGAAGCGGTGAAATGAGCGAGGCAAACACACGACAGTCGCATGGTCGCGTCGATCCTTCTCTCGGCCAATGTCCTCGTGTCGTCGTAACCTGATCAGCGTATGAGTTTTGCGGTCGCGATGAGAGCAGGACTCGCGGCAGCCCTAATGCGCTGGGGAACACGCCTTGACATAATTCCCGCTCGAATTACCATCTTTGGCACGCGGTCATATG
>DAIDJG010000065.1 GCA_027451445.1 Singulisphaera sp. | reverse complement strand
GGCTAGAGATGTTCGCTTTGACGCGTTGATCGAGCCACGCGGCCAGGTCCCTGGCGTAAAGCGTGGGGTCGGGATCGAACTCGAGCGTGTGATGGCCCTCCGGGTACTCGATCACGTGCTTGTCCTCGCTGGCGAGCGTCTCAAAGTACGCCAGCGTTCTTTCATTGTTCACGATCCGGTCCTGGCCTGCAAGCATGAGCAACACCGACTGGCGGATCCGTCGCGGGACGCGCCGAACGCGCAGATCGATCACCGTGCTGGCGGCGAGCAGAGACGCCGTCGCTTCGCGAATCCCCAAGGGGTCCGCGGCGATGAAGGCTTGGCCCTCGGGGCTGCTGGTGAAAAGGGCAGGATCGCTCAAGGGGATCGGGAACTTCTTATGCCTGTTCGTAATGAATGCCCATGCGATGCGCAGGCGCTCACCGCGCGACACGCCCACGCGCGGATGCAGACCCGGGCAGATGAGCAGCAGGGCGTCGACCAAATCAGGGCTCGTTGCTGCGGTCAACACCGCAAGCTTGCCTCCCCAACTGATTCCGGCGAGCGCGATCGGAGTCCCGTCCGAACGGTCCCGCAATGATTGAAGATACTCCTTTTGATCGTTGAGCAAACGCTGCGCCGAGGGCGTATGGCCGCGATCGCGCGAATTGGCTCCGGAACCTCGACGGTCCGGGAAATGGGTCTCGTAGCCCAGGTCCGCGAGTGTCCTGCCCAGCGTATGATACCAGCCTCCGTGGCTTTGCACGCCGTGGAGGATCACGAGGCGCGCCGATGGTTTTTCTACGGGCCACACGGCGACGTGAATCGGGTAGCCGTCGGAGGCGGTCTGAACTTGAGCCACCGGAAGGTCAGGCATAGTCAATGTCCTCGCGACGGACGGTCATTCGATCGAGCGCCTCAGGGTCAACCGTAACGCCCAGCCCAGGCCCCGAGAGCGGGGGCGCCCAGCCGCCGTAGCGGAACGTGATATTCTGCCGGATCACATTCAGCTTTAGCACATGCTTATCATACGACCCTTCGACGTACCGGATGTTTTCAACAAGGCTCGCGACGTGCCGGCCCGCGGCCGAGAGGAGGCCGGTTTCACCGGGGTGACAGCCGAGCTGCACGCCCAAGCCTGAGCGCTGCGCGAGCGCGATGAGGCGGAGGCTCGGCACAATCCCACCGCACTTCGAGAGGCGAACGTTGAAGATGTCCGCGGTCTTAGAGGCAATGGCACGCTCGCCGTCGGGAAAGCCACAGAGCGATTCGTCGAGCATGATCGGCACACCGATCGTCGGGCGCAAATCCGCGAGCGCCTCGACCTCCGCGTGCGGCACCGGTTGCTCCAGCGCGGAGGGCCCATAGGGAGCCAGGGGACGGACCCGATCGATGACTTCGGACGCGGCCCAGGCCTCGTTGGCGTCGATCCTCAAGTCCATGCGCCGACCGAGAATTCGACGCAGCCGTGCGAGCCTCGCGGGGTCGTCCTGGCCGGCAACGCCGACCTTGAGCTTCGTCTGCGAGAAGCCGTAAAGCCACATTTTCCACGCGGAGATTCGCTCCTTGCGCTCGGAATCGGCGGTGATCGCACCCGAGTAGCGCACCCGCATTGGCTGCTCACGCAGTTGCAGACCCAGCGCGCTGACCAAAGGGATCGCGCGTCCTACCGACTGTCCAAACCGATGACCGTAGGCGTCGAGCAGCGCCAACTCGAGTGCGCAGCGGGCCGCGTTTCCCGCCATGCCGCGAGGGTCGGACGCGGTCTCGGCCAGGGTCAGCCCTTCGAGCCGAGCGACGAGGGCCGCATAGTCTGCCGGCCGCCCCACATGCCGCGCCACGTCGAGTGCGGCGAGGGTTGCGAACGTTGACTCGATCGTCTCGCCGGTCACGTAGCTGCGGGGCACGCCTTCGCCGTAGCCGGTTTGCCCGTCGTCGAGGGTGACGCGCACGACGAGGTTGTCGCTATCGATCCGTTCATGTGAGGCATGCTTGATCGGTTTCTTGAGGGGGACCGACACGTGGAACAGGCTGAGCTGCCGAATCGCCATCGTCGCACTCCACGCGTAGACATCGCCGTGCCGTCAGCTTCCGAGGAAGACGAGACCCATCGCCGTGAGCACCAGCCCGCTCGCAATGCCCACGCGGCGTTCCCAACGACTCGCTGCGCTCGAATCCGCCCACAAACGCCTGAGCCGCGAGGCAAGTACCCCAACCACAACCAAGACCGATGCCATCCCGAGCCCGAACGCAAGCAGCAGCGCAACTCCGAGCGAGAGACGACCCGCCGCTTCCGCAACGACCACCAGGCCGATAGCATCCCAGCACGGCACCAGGCCTCCCGCGAAGCCCAGTCCAATCAACCCCCCGCGCGAAGGCGACACGTCCGCGACCGGCTCGTGCTCACCGAAGCCCGCCAGATGGCGGCCAAGGCGCCAAAGGCCGATCGCGGCAATCACGAAACCCGACGCCCGAAGAAGCGTGAGGTGGATCTCGCCGTAACGCGTGCTGTGAGTCCACCACAACGCGGCGGCGACCATCAAAACGCTTCCCGTATGGGTCAACGTGATCACCAGCGCCAGAAGCGCACTCCGAAAGCCGCCGTGACGCTCGACCGCCGACGCCGCGACCAGGGTCTTCCCGTGTCCCGGCTGAAACGCATGCGCGGCACCGATCCCAAAGGCAACCAGGCCCAGGCCGAGCCAGGAATAGCCCGCCGCCCGGTCGAGCAGGCGAGAAAGCCGGTTGCCGTCTCGACGTTCCACAGGCACGGGCGGCATCGCAGACGGCGAAGTCGGTGGACTGCTCGCGGACCGCGGACCATCGGCGCGCGTCGAGAACGTGACGACGACACGCTTCGTGCGCCTTTCCTCAGTGTCGGAGAGCTGCCAAACCGGCCGGATCGGGATCTTCTCGACATCGCCCGGCAGATCATCGCCCTGAACGTTCACTCCGTCCAGCCCTCGGATCGCCAGCCGGCTCGTTCCGGCGCTCCCCGCGAAATTGGAGTCTCTCACCAGCAACCGGCCCTTCGGTGGCAGGTCAGCCTCAAAGTGGAAGGTGTATCGCGGGTGCTCCTCGACCGCCAAATCGAACCCGAGCGTCCGCAGTTCGACAGGCTCTCCGTCCACAGCGACCTGGATGCCCTGGGCGTTGAGCGGGCCGACGACCTGGCCGTACCGGTTGAACAGAGCGTCGCGATCGCCTGCGTCGATCGTGTCGACTAATGTACGCAGATCCCGTACGAGAGTCAGCTCGGCGAGCGAGACCTCGTAATCAATCGTCAGCCGGCCCGGACGGAGCGAGACCTGGATTGAGCGATCGATCTGGGCGTTGGGGATGTCGTGAGCACGCGCAAAGGAACCGGAAAGGGAAAGCGTCAGAGCAACGATCGCGAGGCGAACTCGCCGACCTCGGGTGATCTTAGTAATACTTCTCAAGCGCGCGGGTCACCACATAGATGACGACATTTCGGCTCACCGGCTTGGCGAGCACGCAAAATGCGTTGGCGGAAAGTGCCTTCCGAACGAGGTTGTCGTCGCGCTCGGCCGTGATCAGGATCGTCGGGATCACGCCTTTGATTTGCTGAAAGATGGTGATCGCCTCGAGGCCCGAGAGGCGTGGAAGGTTCATATCCATGAGGGCCAGGTGCACGTCCTGGTCCTTGACGATGTCGATCGCTTCCTCACCGCTTTCGGCCAGAAAGGTACGGTAGCCGACCGGTTCGAAAATCTCGCGCAGGGTTTCCCGTTGAGCTGGGTCGTCGTCGGTAATGAGGATGGAGTAATCGCGATCCAGAATCATGGCGACCGATCTCGCCGAGTTCTACTGGGCGGAATGAATGCAAGCTCGTGGCGGTCGTACCAGCAATCAACGGGCCAAGCCGGCATCGCTACGTGCCTGACACTTCATTGTATTCTACAACCTACCGTCGATGCATCACTTACGATTTTTGTCGACCGGGCAGTTTTTTTCGGTTCCGACTGACAGATCTGCTCCGCCGCGCGCCAGAATGGCAGTCAACGGGTAGTCGTATCCGCCGCGTCTTTCGTCCCATTGCCCGCACCCCGGCTCAGTCTCGAGAGCAGGCCCTTGGGTTCGCCCCACCGCCGGTTGGCGTCAAACGCATCCGCCTGTGCGAGTTCGGGGACGTTCACTTTCGGATCCCGGAACACGTAACGCTCCAGCAATTGACCGTCGGGCGCGTTTGCCTGAACGAGGGCCGGGATTTGGGTTTGCGGATCGATGTAGACGAGCCAAGTTTCACCCGACGGCGTCACCCGCACGAGCTTGTGACACGGGTGATCGAGGCCTTCGGCCTGCTCCAGCCCTCCGTAGCTCACCTTGCCTCGAGACGCGTTTCCACCTTTCTCGAGCTGCACGGCACTCTCGAGGTTGTGCAGGATCGTGTCGAAACCGGCCTCGGTGATCGGGTGGCGGCTATTGCTCATCACCAGAGGACTATCTGGCGGCAGCGAAAGCCGAGGAACCGGAATGAGCGAGTCCGCCGAATTGATTTGCATCAGCCCACCGTTTTCGGTGGCGGAATAGATGACCTCACGGCCTTTGTGGGCTCCTGTCGGCCATTCCAGCCGCACGGCTTTGGGATCGCGGCGGATGCTGAGGCGGAAATCCTCCACGGGAAGCAGTTTGTCGCCGACCCGCTCCTGCCGAGTGATCTCCACCTGGTAGGTAGCGAGGCTATCGAGCTTTGCGCGAGAACCGGTGAGCACAGAGTCGAGCGGATTGGCTGCCGGGGGGCTTTCGGGCGGGGTCGTTGGGGCTGCGGTTGCCGAGACGGGCTGAGAGTCGTCGGCGACTGGAGCATCCTTGGCGTGCCAGCCGTCGACCCGGGCGGTCGTGTTCGCGGCCAGGACAGGCGCATCGTCGATCGACACGGGAGCCTGAAGAACAACCGGACCCTGGCTAGTGTCTTCGGGCTTGGGCGCCACGCCGCGGGGGTTGAGGCCGCGATCATTCTCAACCGAGGCGACGGAAACGCCTGGTGTCCGCGTCCTGCTGCCCCGATCGGCCAGCATCGTGTCGTCAGGTTTTGGCTTCTTGAGGGATTGGGCATACTGATCGACGGGCCTGTTCGTCGAATCCGCCGGCTTGGACTGGCCCAAGCCGAGGGTCCCCAGGAGAGGACGGTCGGATTGACGAAAATCCTGAAGCTGAGCACATCCCACAGGACTGAGCGCTGCGGTGATGCTCAGGAGCAGGCCGAGATTCGAACGCGAGCGCTTCAAGGCGGAATCCATCGCCGAACGCATTATGGTTTGCGCTCCCCCTCAATGGGGCTCAGTCGGACCCATTCGCTTCACAAGGAGGAACGAAGGGGCCGAGGCCTTCTTGGCTATTGCGATCGCAGACACGTCGGTTACCAAAACCGCGCGTGTAACACAAGGTGAACTTGGCCCTTCGCTCAGCCGGCCTCATCGGCAAACTGGAATGTCTCCAGCACCTTGAGGTCGGGAACGAGATGCGGTTGCTTATACTGTTCGACCGTCCCACCGCTTCGCAATAGCCGGCGCTTCTGGAAATCGGCCCACGAGCCCGCAACGATTCGGCGCATGCGGACAGGGCCAAGTCGGAGGGTTGCGCGCTTGTTCTCGTATTCCACGTTGTGGCGCGTCAACTCCGTCTCGACAGCGGATTCCAGCCGCGCCGCCATGAGCTGATCGGGCAAATCCGGATCTTCGACGAGCAAGCTGTAGTATGGGGTTTCGCCCCAGGTCGGCAGCAGTAGGAACGACTTGAGGTGCAGCCCCAACGCCCGCTGAACCTCGGCAACCGCGGCGACGACCTGAAACTCGGAAAGTTTCTCGCCGGTCAAACTGGAAAAATGGGCACCTTTGTTCAAGAACTCGATCACCGGCGCCTTGCCGTGGAAACCCACGCAGCGCACCAGGTCGTGGATCTGATACCGGTACAGCCCCCCGGCCGTCGTGGGCAGAATGAAGTAGTTCCGCCCCTCGATCAGTTCCGACGCCTCAACAGTGTCCGGCGTCTCGCGATCCGCCTGCTCTTCGGGGATGAACTCGAAGTAGTGGTGGCGGATGTCAAGGATCCCCGCCGGAGTACCGTCCGCGATGGGGATCGTCATCCGTCCTTCGGACGCGATCAGCCCTACGTCACGCACCGGCCGCTCGCCAAAATACTCGGGATAGCCCCGCAGGTACGCTCCCATCGTGCCCCCGGTCCAGTTCGCCAGGAAGCAGAGGTTCGGCCAGTAATCCTTGGGTAAAAGCCGTCCGGTACGCTCAACGATGGCTTCAAGTCGCCGGCTGGTCCCTTTACGTTTCCACTGCGAGCGGATGCGCAAGCGATCGCGGATCTCCTGGGGAATCTCCCACTTGGGATCGATCGTGCCGTTGGCGAGATCACGGATCAGGGTCTGCTTTTCGCGATCCCCGAGCCGGGCGATCGCAAGCAGAGTCGCGGGATTGGCCGCGACCGTCGCGCCCAGATTGCGATACACGGAGTGGCGCAGCGCCACGTAGTATTTCGCTTCAATGTCCTTGATCAGTGAGCCACCATACGGCATGCAGTACGTGGTGCGGACGAGCGGATTCTGCATCTTCGCCGTCAGCCCCGTGATCGCCCCGCACGGAATTCCCCCCACCGTGGTCGTTTCGCGCCAGTTGCTGGCGACCTGGAGGATCGGCCGCAGACCTCGTCTGATGATCTCGTAGTGAGCATCAAACGCCATGATGCCCCAGATGCTCCAACCTTCGCGGTAATCGTGTAGCGATTCACCCGTGACCGGAATGGTCTTGGGCTGGTTGGTTGTGCCCGAGGTCAGCGCGAACATGTGCACCTTGGTGCCTGCACCAAACAGTGCGCCAAGGTCGCCCTGGCGGACTCGCCCGATGTAAGGTTCGTGGCCCTCATAATTTCGGATCGGCACCCGGCGCCGGAAATCCGCGGGGGAGCGGATCTCCGCGAAGTGATGGTCTCGTCCGAATTGACTGTCGGCGTGCCGCGCGATCCGTCGCATCAATAGGTCGCGCTGCACTTCATCAGCGCGAGCCGTCTGTTTCATGAAGGCTTGCGCCAGCGACCGCGTGTGGCAAATAAGGGGATAGCCGAGGGCAAAGAGGGCCAGATCCAGCATCGGTCGATCGGTTTCGCGAGGAGATAGAATGGGACGAAGCAGTAACCAGCCTTTGGACCGTAGCCAAACCAAGTAAGGCTGTCAATCGAAACGCCAGGCGTCCCGACTCTGTGCATCGGATTGATCTGACCGCGTCAGCCGGCAACCGGTTCGGTCAACTCGCTGGGTAGCGTTGTCGACGC
>DAIDJG010000064.1 GCA_027451445.1 Singulisphaera sp. | reverse complement strand
TTCGTCAACGGCCTCTCGCCCGTCGTGTCGATCGATCAGAAGACGGTCGGATCCAACCCCCGATCGACGGTCGGCACGATGACCGATATCTCGGACTATCTGCGAATGCTGTATGCGACGATGGGCACGCCGCACTGTCCGGTGTGCGGCGAGGCGCTCGCAATTCGCACGCCGCATCAGATGATGGAGCGTCTGCTCTCCTTGCCGAAAGGGACCGAGGTCGAAGTGCGGGCGCCGGTTTATAAGATTCATGGGGAGGACTATGAATATCTCTTCGACCAGATTCGCGTCAACGGCTACCGGCGGGCAAGGATCGACGGCCGGCCGCACGACCTGGGGGAGCATATCGAGCTCGACGAGGACGAGGATCATACAGTCGAAGCGGTCATCGATACGTTTGTCATTGGGCCGGGAATCGACCAGCAGGTCGTGACCTCGCTCGAACACGGGCTGAAACTCGGCGACGGCCTGCTCGGCTTTCACATCACGAAGCCGGCAAAATCCAGCGCCGCGCACAAGAAGTTTTACGAGGGTTTCGGTTGTGCGCAGCACCGTCTTGTCGCGGGTGAGATGCACCAGGCCCAGTTCACGTTCAACGACCCGGCCGGCGCGTGTGCGACCTGTGCGGGGATCGGTACGGCGATGCGGGTGCATCCGACGCTCCTGGTGCCGGACCCGACGCGCTCGTTGAACGAGGGGGCCTTCGTTACTGCGGCGATGAGCAACAACCGCGACAGTTGGGGCGGGCGAATTCTTCATAGTCTTGCGGCGCACTTTGGATTCAGCATGGATACGCCCTACAAAGACCTGGCCGAGCGGCATACGCACGTGCTGCTCTACGGCACGAAGGGCGAACAGTTCGAAGTCGTGATGCCGCCGGGTGCGAAACTCGGCTTGCAGCACGTTGGGAAAAGAATCAAGTTCAATGGCATCGTCAATCAACTCGAACATCAGTACCGGCGGTATCGCAAGCAGGGCACTTCGAACGCCGGCATGGACGAATACTTAAAGAAAGTAATGGTCGAATACG
This sequence comes from Singulisphaera sp., assembly GCA_027451445.1. Taxonomy (GTDB): domain Bacteria; phylum Planctomycetota; class Planctomycetia; order Isosphaerales; family Isosphaeraceae; genus DAIDJG01. Next base: position 7,089 of record DAIDJG010000064.1, on the reverse strand, counting down.
ATTGTCCAGAGTGCGGCGGCGCCCGGCTCAAACGGACGCGGAGGCTAGTGACGGTTGCGGACCGTAACCTGTACGAAGTCGGCCAGATGCACCTCGTCGAGCTGCTCGGATTCCTGGGGTCGATCCGGCCCTCGCCGAGGCACCAGGCGATTGCCGAAACCATCGTGCGCGAGGTCAGCACGAGACTGGAGCTCTTGATCGCGATCGGGCTCGATTACCTCAACCTGAACCGCCGGTCCGCCACTCTGTCCGGCGGTGAGTCGCAACGGATTCGGCTCTCGTCGCAGATCGGGTCCGGCCTCATGGGGATGTTGTACGTGCTGGACGAACCCAGCATCGGATTACATCCCAAAGATAATGTCAAAATGATCGAGACGTTAAAACGGCTGCGCGACCTGGGGAACTCGGTGATCGTGGTCGAGCACGACGCCGACACGATCCGGGCTGCGGATCACGTCGTGGAGATCGGCCCTGGGCCGGGGATCCATGGCGGCAAGATTGTGGCGGACGGGACCCTCGCGCAGATCCTCAAGGATCGCCGGTCACTCACCGGCCAGTACCTCAGCGGCAAGAAGAGCATCGCCGTGCCGAAGCAACGGCGGCCGGGCAATGGGAAATCGATCGTCATTCGAGGTGCCTGGCAGAACAACCTCAAGAACATTCGCGTCGAGATCCCGCTCGAGCGGTTCGTTTGCGTCACGGGGGCGTCGGGGTCGGGGAAGAGCTCGCTCATTCACGAAATCTTGTATAAGCGTCTCTATTCCCTGCTCTACGACAGCCACGTCTTCGCGGGCGAACACGACGAGCTCACGGGCGTCGAGCACATTAACGACGTGATCGACGTCGATCAGTCGCCGATCGGCCGGTCGTCACGTTCCAACCCGGCCACGTACATCGGGTTCTACGACGCGATCCGCACATTATTCTCGGAAACGGACCAGGCCCGCCAGCGCGGGTTTGGCGCGTCGACGTTCAGTTTCAACGTCAAAGGGGGCCGCTGCGAGGAGTGCTCGGGTGAAGGCACGATCACGACGCAACTGTCGTTCATGCCCGACGTTGAGGTCCTGTGTCCCACGTGCAAGGGAGCCCGTTACAACCAGGAGACGCTCGAGGTCAAGTATCAAGGCAAGAGCATCGCGGAAGTCCTTGATCTGTCGATCGAGGAAAGCGTCGAGTTCTTCCGCGATCAGCCTACGATCGCCCGCAAGATCAGCGTCTTGAATGACCTGGGGCTGGGGTATCTCAAGCTGGGCCATCCGTCGACCATCCTGTCCGGAGGTGAAGCCCAGCGCGTCAAGCTTGCGGGGGAGCTCTCCAAGCTGAAGCGCGGACGGCGTAATTTGTACATTCTGGATGAGCCGACGACGGGGCTTCATTTTGCCGATATCGACCGGCTTCTCGAGAGTTTGAATCGCCTGGTCGACGTGGGGCATTCGGTCGTGGTGATCGAGCACAACCTCGACGTGATCAAGACCGCAGATTACGTGATCGACCTCGGACCGGAAGGGGGCCTGCGCGGCGGCGAGCTGATCGCGTCCGGCAGCCCCGAGGAGATCGCGGCCTGCAAGTCCTCCTTCACCGGCCAGTTCCTGGCGGAGCTGTTGCGGTGCTGCGGCGATCGGTCCACGACGAAACACTCAGAGCCGTTTCGTTTTCTGGCTTGATGCGGTATGTGTTCCGTTTCTTTTCGCGAGACGAACGCCTCTCGCTCCAGGCCGTGATATAACTTCGGTAGTCTCTCCCCGGTCGCCGTTTCCAAGAATTAGCGCGGAGGGGCCCGCACTCCGTTCGGACCCTTCAGGTTGGTAGGATACGTTGATGAAAGCCGTTCGAGGCCCCAATGACCGGAGCATTTTCGCGAGGCTGTCCCGCCGCAAGCTCGCGTTACCGGTGGCGACGGGACCGGCGTCGGACGAGAACTTTTATTTTGAAACGGCCGTCACGTCGCCGGCCATTCAGTTGAGCGTCTGGGAGCTGATCAACGACGACGATGTCGATCCTTCCCTTCGTATCGGTGATGACGATGCGAGCGAGGACGATGCCCTTGTGCCAGGTCAGACGGCTCCGGTCGCCTTCTGGATGGGGAATGACGGTCAGAGTCTGGTCCGGGCTTTTGATCAGGGGGCAGGTGCGGCGCGGCTGGGGAGTTGGCTGGCGGATACACTTCCCAACCTGTTCGGGCCAGGGGGTCATGCGCTGGCGGGGAAGTCGAACACCTACGTCGCGGCGCTCGTCCGCCGTATCGGCCGTGCTCCGGAGCCACGGCTTGAAGCTCAGGTGCTGGCCGTAGCTCTCGCCGCCTACGCCACGAACGAAGCACTTGGTGGTCGCGCTGGCCGGCGCTTTGGCTTTCACGTTTCCCGAATGGGGGTTGGAGCGTGTCTCTGCAACGTCGGAACCGCCGGCGCCTCGTTCTCGGCGGCGAACGGCAGTATCCTCACCGTGCTCCAACTCCTCAAAGCCCTCGACAGCCGCGCCGTGCAAGGCGCTGCGCTCACCGCCCGCGACGACCTCCGGCGCCAGGCCTGCGACTTCCTCGACCTCCTCAACAGCTTCGCCCAGTCCCAGGCGTGAATTCGCCCAAATAATGCGCCTCGCCGATCGGTCCCAAACCGGCTACTCGCTGCGAATTACCGGCTCTAGCTAGATTGTCTCGACACGTCATAAAAATGAACAGAATGTTGAGGTGTTGTGAAGAATCGGCGCACTATAATGGAAGGCTAGAACGTAGAGACGTGTGAGGAATCGTCCGATGGAACCGTGATTCGGCCGCACGATGACGGCGAACTGGACCCCGACACGACGTCGTTCCTTTCCGGGGGCAGTTCCGACAATGGCAGAGCTCATCATCACAGACACGTTCCCCACCGAGGACACGGACACCGCTGCCGCAACGCTTGGGCACGAGTTACGGGCGCTGGCGATGCTGGCCGACATTCAGGCACGGGCCGAGCAGGCTGACGCGATCGCGCTCGACTTCGATCATTGGTGTCTCCCCATCCTCTCCCAGTTCAAAGGCGATTTGACCGTCCGGCAGCGTGCCCTGCTGAATGCGCTCGATGCCTATTTCGACGAGCTGAGCAGCGAAGGGGACGAGTGCCTCTGGTCGGAGGAGGCGATCCGCAACAGCGCGGAATGGTCCGACATCCGCAGCCTGGCACGCCAGGCGCTCGAGGCCTTTGGCTGGCGCGGCCAGGATTTGCTGCTTAACGGCGATGGGCCCGCGACGGCGGGGTGCTGGTAGGGCAGGGGATGGCAGATGCAAGATGGCACATGCAAGATCGCAGATGCAAGATGGCAGATGCAAGATCGCAGATGCGGGATGGCAGATGTAGGGTGGCACGAGGGCGCGGAGTGACCGTTCGACGAATCTACTACCACCTTAACGCGCGGCTCCTCTTGGCTTTGCGGGTCGAGGGACGCTGACCATCGGAAAGTCGTCGGTGCGGAAGGGTGACGCCGGGAGGCCGGCTTTGTTCCAGAGGTTCCCGAGGGGGTAGTCGGCCCAGCCGTAGCGCACGGCGACGGGGTGTTCCACCTTGGGGCTGCGGACGACAATCGTGTCGCCCTGGATCTCGGCCTCGGCGTTGTAGAACGTGTGGTCTTCACCCGAGATGGTGAAGCCGGTCAACGGGCCGTCCCGAGGCTCGAGTCCGCCGCCGAGATGCTTGAAGCGGAGGATGGCCCGGTCTTTTTCCACGTCGAGGCCCGCATATTCCGGTCCTGAGCTCTCGATCTTGTGCCCGTAGACCAGAGCGCGTGCGGCGAGGGCCAGGCGTGCACCGACGGGTTCCTTGCGGGTGGGGTGGATGTCCGACTCGTCGCCGCAGTCGGTGATCACGGCCATGGCGGTATTCGGCACGGTTTGACTGGTCTTCCGTTGCGCATCGCGGAGCTCGGCCCAGACACTTTCGGTCGGCCGGTCGACGATCTTCTGGTAGGGGGCGATCTGGACGAAGAGGAAGGGAAAGTCGCCCTGCTTCCAGCCGTCGCGCCAGGCTTTGATCATCGTGGAGAAGAGGGATTGATACTGGTAGGCCCGGCTCGAGTTGCCCTCACCCTGGTACCAGATGACCCCTCGGATGGCGAACGGCTGCAAGGGGGCAATCATCGCATTGTAGAGGACCGTCGGCCGTTGCGGGTTGTTCGGGCCGTAGGGTGCGCGCGGAGCGCGAGGGGCGGGTTTGCCCGCGGCCTTGGCCTCCGCAACGGCTTTTTGGTAGGCCTTCTTCTCAGCCTCGTATTTTTCGGGATCTCGGGGCTGGGCCAGAAGCCTGGCATCGTTGTCGAACGCCACCCGCAGCTCGGGATCGGCTTCGAGGTAGCTGCGAGGGGTCCACGCCTCGGCGGGCGTGCCGCCCACGGAAGAGTGGATCAGACCCACCGGAACGTTGAGGGCCTTGCGGAGGTCGCGTCCAAAGAAGTAGGCGACGGCCGAGAAGCTGCGCGTCGTGGCGGGTCCCGCTTCCTTCCAGTTCTCCTCGCCGGGTCGGAGCGATGCGCCCGTCAGCTTCACGACCGACAGGGGCGTGTCGGAGGTCGCCCGGGGGATGGTGAGGAGACGAAGTTGGCTGTCGCTCGAATGCGCGATCGCGTCGGGCCCGTTGCTCGCTCGAGGGAGTGCGAACGCCATGTTCGACTGTCCGCTGCAAACCCAGACCTCACCGACGAGCACGTTGCGAAGGCGTTTTTCGACCTTCGGTTTCGAGCCCTCGACGACCATCTCGAACGGTCCGCCGGCTTTCAAAGGCTGGAGACGGACCAGCCAGCGGCCGTCCTGGGCGGTTGTCTTGGCTTCTTGATTCTGAAAGTGAATCGAGATTTCCTCACCGTCATCGGCGGCTCCCCACACCGGCACGGGCATCTCCTGCTGGAGCACCATCCCGTCGGCGAACAGCGGGTTCAACGTCACCTCGGCGCGGGCCGTAACGGGCGCGCAGGCCAAAACGCTCAGGGTCAGTACGAGCCGGGGTAGGGGAGGCCGCATCGGGTTCCTTTTGTCTGCTGGTTTGAGAAAGGCGGAGGGCTCACCACGAGGAGTCAGGGGAAGAGCACACTCTGCGCTCGACACACAGGGTGCGTCTTCCCCCACGTTGCACGGCTTAGCCGATCTTGTCGGGGACGACGAACGGCTTGCGATAGTTGCGCGTCAGAAGCGCGTTGGCTTCGGGGCTGTCGGTCGTTTCCTTTTCGGCGTCGACGGTCAGCTTGCGGCCAAGCTGGTAGGTCAGGCCGTCGAGCGCGATGCCGTTGTCGCCAGAGAGGTGCTCCTCCATCCGTCCGATCGTCTCGTAGGCGTCCTTGTTGTCGCCGAAGGCTTTTGTCTTCTTGTTGAAGGGGATGGGCTCGCCCAGGCGGTACGAGAGGTTGGCCAGATGGCAGAGGGCGCTCGAGTAGTGCCCTTCGAGGATGTCGGCGTTGAGGTCCGAAACATGGCGGCTGCGGACGGCGGCGATGAAGTTGCCGAAGTGTCCGCCGTCGCCACCGCCCGCCGATGGCCCGCGCGTGTCGTCGACCTTGGGAAGCGGTTCGCCTTCCGTTGACCCCTTGGGATAGAACTTGTTATTCGCGATGGTCCCTTGCTCCAGATGGACGATATTGCCCACCTTCTGGCCCAGGTAGTCGTTGGTCTTGAGGCCCCGGACTTCGAAGATGATCTGTGCATCGCCGTAGTCGAGCACGGAGATCTGGGTGTTGGGTGTCTGGCCCTGATCCTTGTAGCCGAACCGGCCGCCCATGCTGAGGACCGTCTTGGGAAGCGTTGCGCCGGGGAGCATCCAGCGGGCGATGTCGAACTGGTGGACACCCTGGTTGCCGATGTCGCCGTTGCCGAAGTCCCAGAACCAGTGCCAGTTGTAGTGCACCAGGTTGGTGTGGAACGGCTGCTCGGGGGCTGGGCCGAGCCAGAGATTGAAGTCAACCTGGTCAGGGATCACCTCGTTGGACCGGAAACCGATCGACCCTCGAGGCTTGTAGCAAAGCGCGCGCGAGACGAGCGGCTTGCCGTACTTGCCCGACTTGACGATTGCAGCGACGTTCGCCCACTGCGGCATCGACCGGCTCTGCGTGCCGTGCTGGACGATTCGGTTGTACTTCCGCGCCGCCTCCACCGCCACCCGCCCTTCGTGGACGTTATGGCTGCAAGGCTTCTCGACGTACACGTCCTTCTCCGCCTGGCAGGCCCAGATCGTGATCAGCGAGTGCCAGTGGTTCGGTGTCGCGACGGAGACGGCGTCGAGGTTCTTGTCATCAAGCGCCCGGCGCACGTCCTGCACCGTCTGGGGCGTTGCGCCCCCAGCCTTCTCGATCGTCTTGAGGTGCTTGGCGTAGGTCCTCGTGTCGGGGTCGATCAGGTACGTGATCTCAACCCCCTTCAGGCCGGTGTAGGCACCGACGTGCGACGATCCTCGACCGTTTAGCCCCGCGACGGCGATCCGCACGCTGTCGTTGGCCCCCAGGACCCGACCCGACGATTTCGTTCCACCGATCGCGAAGCCTGCCCCGATCCCGGCGGCCACGGCCGATCGACCCAAGAACTGGCGACGATTCAGACCCGACATCGAACGTTCCCTCCCGAAATAAAGTCCGTGGTCTTGATCCAAAGATCCCCCGATGACGAGCCCCGTCTGTACCAACCACCCGCCGCTTGTTTTGGGCCCCCAACACCAGCCTGAGCCATCGGTGCAATCTTTATCCAACACGATTATGACGAGGCCCGTTCCTCATTCCTAGCACCCAGATCCCCGTCTCCTCGCCACATAACCGTCAGAACCGGTCCGTGCAAACAGCGGGGTACAGGCAGCCTACGTACTTTTTTGGAGATGGAAGATTTGGGTGTTAGAGTAAAGTCGATCTCGATCCATCGGGGCAGTTAACCGGGGGATCGTGTGAACCGAAGCTCACAATTTCAGATATCGACACGATCCGTGTCTCACGGGTCGCTTGCGTGATAAAGGGGTGATTCACCATGGCCCTTCTGAGACAACTGTGGATGGACGAGTCGGGCTTCGTGGTTTCCACCGAGCTGGTACTCGTGGCCACGATCCTGGTGCTCTCGATGGTCGTCGGCATGAAGAAGATCAGCAGCCA
>DAIDJG010000063.1 GCA_027451445.1 Singulisphaera sp. | reverse complement strand
CGGATTCGGTTCGAATCGGCCATGGCTAGGGCTCTTTCCTTGGGATCGGGTTGGCTCGCACGCAAACCCTTTGGGGAAAAGGGACAACGCAATGACCGGGTGGAAAACGCACGAAGCCCCGAGATCCACCGGTCCAGGCGGGTCTCGGGGCTTCGCTTCGTAAGTCACGCGGAAGGCGCGGCGGCGGCGAACCCTAGGACCCAGCCCGGCCTAGAAGTAGGCCGAGGAGCTGTTGAAGTCGAAGGTTAAGCCGCACGATTGACATTCGGGAGCTCCGAGAGCGTCCGCCTCACGTCCACGATTCCCATATTACGCGGGTGAACGCGCAGGGTCAATGGGCGTTGAAAGTATCGAACCTCACCCGGTCGCTTGGTGTCCTTGAGAATTCGTCGGTCACTCATAAACGAACACTCGACTACAGCCGTTAAAGACCTGGCAAGACCGAAATGAAACACCTAAAATCAATCAGCGCGGTGTGTCGACACTGTGGAGGGCTACCGTGATTGACGAAATGACGCAGGGTGTACTGAAGGTTGCTACGGATGAGGTTGCCGGGCCGTACCTCATGGTGGTCATTACTCAGCTCGACGAAATCTGCGCCGCGCTCGATCGCCATAAGATTCGGTACTGGGTCGATTCGGACGCGATCTCGATCAACAACGAGCCGCCGGTCACGGTTATCAATTTTGGCCGGGCCGGTGATCCCGCCAAGATCCAGGCCATTCTCGACGAGGCCGGCTAAGGCCGAACGCCAAGCATGTCGTTGCGAGACGATCTTCGTGCGTTGGCCGATCAAACCCAAGATCGCCTGAGCGAGGCGTGGGCATTCTACATTCACTGCCGCCAAGCCTGGCGGCTCCTCCAACAGCTCGCGCGGAAGGGTCAGCCAGTCGGCATCGTGGATCTCACCACGAAGCGGCACTTGCTTCAGGACGAATTCGAGTCACGGGTCCAGAAGTACACGACCGTTCAACTCACCGAAACCACCTTCCGTGAACTTTGCCGTATCCTTGAGGAGTGGGTTCTGGGTCTGATCAGAATTTGGTTGATCGCCTATCCAGAAGACCTTGATCTTGAATTCGATCCCGCAACCGGGCAGCGGCGAAATAGGGAACGTGACGAGATTCAAGTCCCTTTGTCTCGTCTACTTCACTTGCGCGACTGCGATATGATTCTTGGTGGCTTGATCGAAGCAAAGATCCGTGACCTGTCCTATCAGCGACCTGAGAAGTGGTTCCAGTACCTCGAGACTCGAATGCAGCTCGGGTCTCCGGACTTGGCCCAGCGGGCGAAGCTGCACGAAATGAAAGCCGCCCGCGACTGCCTGGAGCACAACCGGGGCGTGGTCAACCGGGACTATGTCAACAAGGCCGGCGCCGCAGCACGCTTTACCGAGTCCCAACACGTTCAGATCGATGAACCCTACCTGATCGCTTGCTTTTCACTCCTGCGTGACGTTACGGACGCGATGGCCAATAAAGCGGCTCAGATTGCGTCAGGTCCAAAACCACCCCGAAAGAAGAACCGGGGTCGTGGAAAGTCCACGGCGTCATAACGCCGCCGCAGTCCGTTTTGTCCACGCGAATCTTCGTTCTCAAGGTTGCGGTCCATCGACCACCCGCGACGGCAAACACGGGGCCAGCCGAGGGTCGATCACCCCATCGAGCACGGCCCGCGCCATCAATTCGCCCGTGATCGGTGCCAGGATGATGCCCTTGCGACCGTGGCCAGTGGCGGCGAAGAGACCCTCCCAGCCGGGGACCGGACCGAGGTAGGGGAGGCCGTCCGGTGAGCCGGGTCGCAGGCCGGCCCATGATCGAGCAAGCGGCAAGTCGCCCAGGCCGGGCGCGATCCGTTCGGCGCGCGCGAGGATGTGGTGCAAGCCCGCAAGCGTCACACGAGAATCGAAGCCCACTTTTTCGAGCGTCGTCCCCACGACCAGAGGGCCATGCGGGCGTGCCACCAACACGAGCTCGCCGCAGAAGACAATGTGGCGAAAAGGGCGAGCCGGCGTGTCGAAGGCAAGCATCTGCCCGCGCCAGGGTTCGACGGGGAGTGTAACTCCCGATGCCTTGGCGAGCGGTCCCGACCATGCGCCTGCCGCGATGAGCACTGCCCCGGCCGAGATTTCCAACCCATTCAATGTGCGGACACCTGTGCAGCGCCCCGCCGTGCCCAGCCAGGAGGCGACCGGCGAGTCGGTCAAGACCCGCGCACCCAGGTCGCTCGCCGCTCGAATAAGTGCGGGCGCAAGTCGAGGGTTATCAACCTGGCCATCCTGCGAATAAAGGACACCCCCCGCAATCGGACCCGTCAGCAAGGGCTCCAGCTTGCGGACCTCCGCCGCACTCAACCGCTCACCTCTTTGGTCTGGCGGGCACTCGACGGCCAGTTCCGGCGGCAAGTGAGCTGCATCGGGATCGACCCAGAGGTTGAGTAACCCGTCGCGCCGGAAGTTCAGGCCGATCCCGGTGTGCTCTTCCAGCTCACCGACCCAATCTTCCCAGGAGGCGAGGCTGTCCTCGGCGAGGGTCGTCAGGGCGGGGGGATCGTGGGCACTCCACTCCGGAGCCAGCACGCCGGCCGAAGCCCAGCTCGCCCCCCGGCCGATCCGGCCGGCCTCGACGATGGTTACGTTGATCCCTCGCCGCGCCAGCGACCATGCGACCGCACCGCCGATCACGCCGCCGCCGATGATTACCACGTCGGAAGTCTGAGTCATGAAACGTGTTCCCAGCGACGGTCGAGTGGGTTTCCCATGCGGTTCGGCTTTGGTATCTCTAAGTCGAACCGATCATAACCGACCGGAGCCCCAAAATGCGCGAAGTGACCCCCGAAACGGCCGCTGCTTATCTGCGAGAGACCGGACGCGTTCCGAACGACGCGACCGTCAGAGCGCAGGCCCTGGGATGGGGGGTCTCGAACATCGTCATGCGGGTTGATGTGCAAGGGCAGCCGCCGATCGTGCTCAAGCAGGCCCGAGAACGACTGCGGACGAAGGCCCTCTGGGTCAGCCGTTTGGACCGAATCTGGACCGAACGCGCAGCCCTTGAGTTACTCGCCACGATCCTACCCGAAGGGGCCGTTCCCCGGGTCCTCTTTGCCGATACCGAGAACTACCTCTTCGCGATGACCTGCGCCCCGGACGATTCGGTCGTCTGGAAAGAGCGACTTCTGGAAGGTGAAGCCGACGCGGCCGTAGCGAGCCTCGCCGGCACAACCCTGGGCGCGATGCACGCCGAAACCGTCGGGCACGCAGCCTTGCAGGGGACGCTGGCCGACACCGTTGTGTTCGACCAGTTGCGGATCGACCCGTTCTACCGCACGATCGCGAGCGTCCATCCCAAGCTTTCCGACGCACTCGATCGATTGATCGCGTCCATGAGCACGGTGCCCCAGCCGACCTTCGTCCACGCCGATTTCAGCCCCAAGAACATCCTGGTGCATTCTCAGGGGCTCACGCTCGTCGATTTCGAGACAGCCCACGCGGGCGACCCGGCCTTTGACCTCGGGTTCTTCCTCAGCCACTTGCTGCTCAAGACGCTCCGAGCCGTGCCGCACGAACAACCGTTTCTCGAGCTTCTCGACGCATTCTGGGTGGCGTACCGGGCTCGGATCGGTCCGTTGCTCGATAATGATCCGGCGCTCATCCTCCGCGCCAACGCCCACACGGCCGCGTGCGCCTTGTCTCGGGTCGACGGCAAGAGCCTCGTCGATTACCTGGATTCCCCCGCGCAGGACGGCGTCCGCCGCTTCGCCACGAACGCCCTGGGCACTGCGCCGGCGAGCTGGGCCGAGCTCATGGATATCGCGGCACAAGAGATGCGGCTGAATCGTTGATAAGGCAACGACTATCGGAGCTTGCAGCATTGATTGCATGAAAGGGTCTGATCATGTCCACGCTAGCAAAGCTTAAGGCACGGGAGGTCTTCGACTCGCGAGGCCGTCCGACCGTGGAAGTTGAGGCCACAACCGCCGATGGCGCGTGGGGACGAGCGATCGTGCCGTCGGGGGCGAGCACGGGCCGGCACGAGGCGCTCGAGCTGCGCGACGGTGATTGCCCGAAGCGGCACAACGGCCGCGGTGTGTTGCTAGCGGTCAAGAATGTGATGGAAGAGATCGCGCCGAAGGTCGTGGGGATCGAGATCGAGGACCAAGGTGCTCTCGACGCGAAGCTAATCGCAATCGACGGTACGCCGAACAAGGCGAGGCTAGGGGCGAATGCGATACTGGGCGTTTCACTGGCCGTCGCACACGCGGCTGCGGACGCGTGCGGCGAAGAATTATTCATGTATTTGAACCGTCTTTGGCGGCAGAGGCTCAGGCCGGACGAGCCCGGTGAGCCGGTTCTCCCGCTTCCCATGGTGAACATGATCTCCGGCGGCTTGCATGCGGGGGCCAATCTCGACTTCCAGGACTTCCTGTTCTTGCCGATCGGCTCGCGAAGCTACACCGAGGCGCTGGAGACCACAGTTTGCGTCTATCATGCGCTCGGCGAAGTGATCAAGCGCAAGGGGTACGAAGGTTCGCTCGTCGGCGACGAGGGAGGATACGGACCCCGGCTGCTGTCGAACTCGTCGGCAGTGGATCTGATTCTCGAGACTGCGCTCGAGTGCGGGCTAGCGCTTGGTAAGGACATGGCCATCGCGCTCGACGTGGCGGCGTCACACTGGTACGACCCGTCGACGGGCACGTACCGGCTTTCGGCGACCGGGGACGAGCTGCTGGACACGGCGGGGATGATCGCCTTGCTGGAGCACTGGGTCAAGCAATACCCGATCCTTTCCATCGAAGACGGTCTGGCTGAAGACGATTGGGATGGTTGGCGCTCGCTCACGGAGCGCCTGGGCGATTTCGTCCAACTCATTGGCGACGACCTGTTCGCGACGCAGGTCGAGCGGGTGCGGCGGGGCGTCGAACGCAAGGCGGGCAACGCGGTGTTGATCAAGCTGAACCAGGTGGGGACGCTTAGTGAGACATTCGACGCGCTCTTGTTCGCCCGCCGGAATGGCTACCGAACCATCGTCTCGGCCCGCTCGGGCGAGACCGAGGACACGACGATCGCCGACCTTGCCGTCGCCACAGCCGCCGGCCAGATCAAGATCGGATCGGTGGCCCGCTCAGAGCGGCTCGCGAAGTACAACCGTTTGCTCCGGATCGAGGATGCTCTCGGCCCGGAGGCTCGCTTCGCCGGGCGCGCGGCGCTCGGGGTATGAGGATCGCGACCAGCGGCCCAGGATCCGACAGGTCGCCCCGCGCGCAACCGTTTGAGGAATGTCTGTACGACGTAGCGTGGCTTATGCGTTAACTTAACGCCATGTCCACCCCCGTTGACGCAAAAGGCGTAGGGTTTCATCGTCCCAAAGCGGATGAGGAATACCGTCTCCAATAGACAGCGCTCCGCCTGCCAACCTAGAATCGTCGAGATGTGAGAGTCCGGTATCGTGCGCCGTCGTTTCGCGACCGCAGGCCCGTCGCCAGCGGACAGACCGATGCCGTCGTTGCCAGTCAGTTCTCGCCGAGGAAGTTCAGGCGATTCATGTTCGATCTTTATTATTTCTTTATCAAGTTTGTTTTCTTTTTCGGGATACTTCGGTCCCTGATCAAGTTTGAGCCCCTCCAAAAACATTACCTGTTCCTGGGTATCTTGTACACGGCGGGAGTTGCGTTCATCAGCTACGTGTTTCTGGTAAGCTGGCAAAACATCCCCTTCCGCGCCTTGGACCGGCAAATCGCGGCGGTGGTGGGAGTCTCTCCGTGGGTGGCATGGCTGGGTGAGACGTTGGTTCTGTCGACGGTCTATTTCCGGATGATTTGCAGGTTCGACGAAGGTGTGATCTTCTGGACGCTGTTGCTTCTGGGGATCCTGGTGGTGTTGTTCTGAGCCGTGCGAGGACGCCGGAGACCCTGAGCCGCGCGAATCAGCCGTGACAGGGGGGGGAGCGTTTTTGATGGGCATCGTGTTTTTCTGCCAGAGTTGCGGCGCGCGGTTTGACGTACACCCGCAGATGGCGGGCAAGAAGGGCCGGTGCAAGACCTGCGGACAACGGATGACCATTCCCAAGCGGGAGGACCTCGCATCGGTCGTCGCACTATCTGTGCCGCCGAAAGCGGCTGGGTCCGTGGTGGGGCAGGTGCCACCCCCTCGGGTCTCCGCGCTCGATAACTTACCCAGCAACATTGCCTTGAAGCCGCTGTCCGTCGACCGACTGCCCGCGCTCGCGCCCAAAGCACCCGCGACCCCACTCGACGACGCAACTGATTCCAAGCCCTACAGCGTCATCGGGCTCCCGACGTCGCGAGGCCGCGTATTCCGTCGCGATAATCCCGTACTGATGGTCTGGCGAAAGGAGTTGGGAGGGGTCCAGCACCTCTTCCGCCATGTGAACGACGCGGCGTACCTCCTTTCCGTCCCGTTCCTCATGATCCTTTTGTTCGGCGCGGTGACGAGGAACCGGCCGGTCGCTCTCCTCGGGGCGACCGCGGTGGTCCTGCTTAACATCGGCAGGTTCGTCACGGCGATCGGCAATCTGGCCGTGGTTCCGCTGCGCGACGGTCCCGACATCGTTAGGTTGAAGAAGGCGCTCCGGAGGCTGATGAAGCCGGTTGTTACGGTCGGCCTGGTGGTCCTGGCGTACACGTTCATCCCCGGACTGAGCCGGGACGACTCCGTCCGAAAAGGGCCCCTGGGGGCTCGGCTAAAGGCCGGCGTCAACGAGCTCGAAGCCGATATGAAGGACGAGGTCAAGCAGGTCGAGAAGCTCGATTTCGGCAAGCTCGGCGAGAGCGCCCAGCGCAGACTCAAAGCCCTCGAGGAGCAAGTCAGTGATCCACAGAACAACGAAGGTGCGTCGGGCAAGCCCAAACCCGAGGCCGCGTCGCAGGGGCTGATCAAGGATGTCGGCAAGCACGTCCGAGACGTGCAGGAGGAGAGCTCGAAGCAGCCGTGACGCTTGTGCCGTCGCGGCATTTACAACAACGCCCCTACGATTCACCTTCTTCGAGAGTCCTCCATGGCCACGTCCGAAGCCCCACTGGTTCCTGGTTCTGATATCGACGACGAAGAGATCGAGCTCGAGCCGACGGTCCTCGCTCATCACGACGATCCCACGGGGCCGTATCCTGGCGCAGGTGTTGCTCTCGTGCAGGGGAGCCTCGCCAGCCTATCGGGAGAGATCCACGACCTGAGGCGGAGCCGCCTGGGCGCGGCTGCGTTGTTCCTGGCGCTTGCGTTTGGCCTTCTTGTGGTTTGGAGCCTTTTCGCCACATCCGCGGTCGGATGGCAGGCGACGGTCACGCTTGGTCTCCGGTTCGCGCTTTCGGCGGTCGTGGCGGGCCTGCTGTTCAGTCGCGTCGAATTGAGCCACGGGCAGGTGCAGATTACGGAATACGTTCTGTTCGGGGGCTGCACGCTCCTTCTCGCATTGAATCAATATGTGGTGAACCTCGACCTGATGCGCCACGACAATATCCCCGCACTCATTGCGTTCATGAAGAACGGCGTGCTCGGGATCGTCGTGCTGATGGTGCTGTACGGGATGCTTGTCCCGAACGACCCGAAGCACGTCGCGGTGGTCGTACTCACGATGGGTCTGGTTCACTTGATCGCACTCACACTCGTGGTGGAGCATCCTGACGTCGCCGAAGAGCTCGAGATGCTGCGTATGACGGAGCACGCCGGCTCGAACGTTCTGTCGCTAATGATCGGGGCTGCGCTGGCGACGTACGGGGCCTATGTGCTCCACGGCCTGCGTACGGAGCTTCACGAGGCACGAAAGTTTGGGCAGTACCAGCTCCGCGAGCGGATCGGCGCGGGCGGGATGGGCGAGGTGTATCTGGCGGAGCACCAACTGCTGAAACGCCCCTGTGCGCTCAAGGTGATCCGCCCAGGGATTGGGACCGACCCGCTCGTCCTGGCGCGGTTCGAGCGCGAAGTGCAGTCGGCGGCGCGACTCGCGCACCCCAATACGATCGCGATCTACGACTATGGGCGCACGGACGATGGCACGTTCTATTATGTGATGGAATACCTGCAAGGTAGGAGCCTCGCCGACCTGGTGCGCGAGCGTGGTCCGATCCCGGCGGGAAGGGCCATCTTCCTGCTCCGGCAGATTTGCGCGGGGCTCGCCGAGGCGCATGCTTTGGGGTTGGTCCATCGCGACCTCAAGCCCGCCAATATCTTCATCGCGGTCCAGGGCGGGGTTTGCGACGTGGCCAAGGTTCTCGACTTCGGCCTCGTGAAGCCGACGAGGGAGCCGGAGGCCGTCGCCTTGACCGCCGAGCACACCGTGAGCGGCACCCCGCACTACATGGCGCCCGAGCAAGCGGCCGGAGACCCGGCGCTCGACGGTCGCGCGGACATCTACGCCCTGGGGGCGGTGGCCTACTACGCCCTCACCGGGCGCGCTCCCTTTCAGGGCGACACGGCGTTTGCGATCATGGTCGCACATGCGCGCGACCCAGTCGTGCCTCCATCTCAGATCCGGCCTGATGTGCCAGCGGATCTCGAGCAGGTCGTGCTGCGCTGTCTTGCGAAGGCGAAGAACGACCGTTTTCCCAACGTCAAGGAGCTGGCCAAGGCGCTCGCCGCCTGCGCTTCGGTCGTTGAATGGGACGAGGAGAAGGCCGAAGCGTGGTGGGTCGAGCTCGTTCGAGCCGCGCCCGCTACGGCTCCCGATTTGACAACAGCCCCGCCCAGCACGACGCGGGCCGCGGAATCGAAGTCGGTATGATGGAAATCCTCAATGGACCACAACATGTTTCGCGAGGTGCAACCATGAACCGTCTATTTCGGATCGGCGCTCCCTCGGCGCTGTTGTCGATGATCGCGCTGGCACCCCAGGCAGAGGCACAGGCGCCGGCACAGAAGGCGCAGGCGGCGGCTCCCGCCCGTCACCGTCCGGCTTACATGCGACAGCCGAGCAGCGTACATCAGAATGCCTATCCTTATCCCGGCTATTACCAGAACGACCGGAGCGGCGGATTCCGCAATCCGGGCGGGGTGGGGCGCTACCTGGAGTATTATCCCCCGGGGAACCAGTTCCAGAGCGACCAGGGGCGCGACCCGGTCCCCGTCGCGACGTTCAACGGTGGGAGCGGTGTCCCTACGGTTGAGCAACAAATCGCGGCCCAGCAGCTTGGGGTCCAGAAGTACAACGCGATTCAGCAGAGCATCGATCGCTATGCGCGGCCGGCTTTTGGTTACGGGTTCGGTGTGGGCCACTTCAGTGGTTGGTGACGCGATCGCTGCGCTGACGATTCTCTCCCAGGCGAGCGCGATTCCCGAGTACCGGAAGGCCTTGCTTCAGACGTTCGATCCATCGCGCGCGCGGAAGGCGCTCAAGACGATGGTCGTGTTTGCGCTGGCGACGTGGGTACCGCTGGTCGCCGTCGCCCCGATGCTCCCATGCCTCTCCACGACGATTCCGCTCCAGGACATTCTTCAGATGGTTGCGGTGTATCTCGACTAAGAGTCCGTCCCGGAAGTGGAGCGGAGCCGGAAAACGGGGACTGGCTCCGAGTCTTCGAGGTGCCTGTCCCCGTTTTCCGGCGGAGCGGGAAGCGTGGAAATGGGGACAGGCACCGTCCGAAGACGTCCGGAGCCAGTCCCCATTTCCACGCTTCCCGCGCTATTGGGACAGACTGTAAGTCGCTTCGGTCGGTAGAATCCCGACGATCGCCCGGTCAAGCGCGGCAATGTCGACCCGAACGGTGCTTGTTGAAGGCGCCTGTCGATCGGTTGTGCTATGATTTATCGCGGTTTCAACCGCCCGCTGCGCAGCACTCGGCGACGCGTGACGACGTTGACCGTTCCCCTCCGTGAGAAGCGCCTCGACCGACCCCGAAACGACGGCTCAGGCTTGGAGTGGACGCACAGCCATGCGATGGAAAGAAACGCTGCACAAACGCCCGCTCCGGCGGCCGCTCGACGAACCCACGCGCCACGCGATCAGCACGGCCTACGCGCGCCGGCGGGCGGAGATCCCGCTGCCGACCGAGCTTCACTGGCATGCGGAGAAGCCGCAGTTCACGATCCGCTCCCAGTTGCTTTCCTTTGTGGTTCATTTTACGGCTGAGCACATGGTGGTGGACGCCGAGTACTCGCTGGCCGCGAAGATGCTGGCGACCAAGGAAAACCGCGCCACGGCGGTGAGATTCATCGACGCGATTGCGGACGACCTCGGCCTCTGAGAGAGGAAAGCGACGGTTGCCACGCGACGGCTCGACGATCACGCCCGATCCTTGGGGTTTGGCATTGCTCCTGCGCTCATCGGGGAACCGGAACCAGGCTGGGGATGCAGGTACCCGTCTCAAGCGGCAAATCATTCGCTCGGTGTTCCCGTGGCTGGCCGAGGGGTTTTTGTCTCAGCGGGATGACCGGCTGGACGGAGAGTGTGGTCCGCCGGAAAGAGTGCTCGCTGAGGTTTACGAAGCCACGCGGGATCTCCTCTTTCGGCTCCTCTTCCTGTTCTTCGCCGAAAGCCGCGACCTTTGGGCCGATCCGTCTTCTGCCCCGGGGTGTGACCATCTCACCGCGATCCGGCGGGAGATCAAGCACGCGGCCGGCGACCGCTTGGATGAGGCTGATTCGAAGATTGCACAGGTGTACTCGCCTCGCGAGACATGTCTTTACGATCGGCTGCGTGTGCTGTTCGACAGGATGCCGAATGTCCTTGCTCGCGGTGACGGGCGCGTCCTGCACGATTCCAACGTCCCCGATGTCGTGCTTGCCCGCGCGATCGATCGACTCTCGCGCGAGGACTCCGGACCATCAATCGGGCTTCAGTTTATCGATTACCGATCAATGGACGTCCGAACCCTCGGCGCGATCTACGAAGGTTTGCTGAATTGCACGCTACGGGTTGCCTCCGAGGACCTGATGCGCCGGTCGGACGAGTCTGGTGAGCGTTATGTCCCCGTGACCCAGGCCAAGGCTGGACGCAGAAAACCCAATGAAGTCGTCGTCCGGAAAGGGCGAGTCTACCTCTCGACCGTCAAGTTCGAGCGAAAGGCGTCGGGTTCTTACTACACGCCAGCTACGATCACCCGATATATCGTCGCCCAGGCGGTCGGCCCGGTCCTTGCGGAAAAACTGGAGCGGCTGCGGGCCGAATTTCAGCGATTTCGCGACACGTTTGAGCAAGAATTCGGGCTAGCGGAAGAATTCGAACGCGTAACGGTTGAGTGTCACACAACAGGCCAAATCGGTGCATTGTTTCCCAATCCCCTTCGCGAAATGGAAACATATAACTCCCCCCCTTGGGAAGGGGGGGTAGGGGGGATGGGGAGTAAGCTTCCGCATTCGGCTGCTCCAATCGCCCCTCGACCGTTAAGCAAAGGTGAGCAGTTCGAGGCCGAATTGTACTCATCGGACGGCCAATGCCCACCCCCCCTACCCCCCCTTCCCAAGGGGGGGAGTTATGAGGTGCTCCGGGTTCCGAAGGGCGAAGTTACCGGCGACACTGCGCACAATCCGAACGCACTAAGGTGTGAGTTAACGCCTGCGGAAGTTGCGGAGGGGAGGGGCAGCCGTTCGGCGTTGAGCACAGGCCTCGGCGCTCTGACGTCCGCCAGTCACCGAGCCCTCCTGCACGCGCAAAACCAACATCCCGGCTTGGCAGAGAAACTCTTCGACATGCGCGTGCTTGATCCTGCGGTCGGGTGTGGTTACTTCCTCGTTGAAGCCCTTTCGTTTCTCTCCGAACGGATGCTTGCATTCCTGAACGAGTTTCCAATCAACCCCGTTTCGATCTTCCTCGATCGTAGGCGCGAGAGCATCGTTGACTCACTGACCGAGCGCGGTCTCACCATCGATTCAACTCAACTCACCGAGGGCCGCCTGCTCAAGTACCAACTTCTCGAACGGTGTGTTTACGGCGTCGACCGCGACCCGATGGCGGTAGAGTTGGCGAAGGCGACCCTCTGGCTTGATGCGGCTGTGCCACACCTGCGTCTAAGCGGTCTCAATCAACATGTTCGGATTGGTGACTCTCTCCTTGGGCTGTCAGTAAAAGATTTGGATCACCCGGTGAACGAGCCCTCCGAGGCCAGACGCGCGCTCGATCTACGTGTCGCAGAGGATTTCGGAACCTCCGATGCCGAGAGCTTCGCTCGCCAAACACGGCCCTTCCACTGGGATCTTGAATTCCCCGACGTCTTTCGCGACCCCATGGGCGCAACTTATCCGGCCCACACGGCCACGGGCTTCGATGCGGTTATCGGCAACCCACCCTATGTGAGGATGGAACTCATCAAGCCGTTGAAACCCTTCCTCCGGAAACATTACCGTTGTCACGCGGAACGGTCCGATTTATTCATTTATTTCTACGAGCGTTCCATTCGCCTTCTGCGCGCAGGAGGAAGGCTCGCCCTGATCGCGCCGAGCACCTGGACGAAGACCAAGGCAGGCGAGGGGTTACGCGAGTTCCTAAAGGCCGAGACGGCGCTGCACAGCTTCATCGACTTCGGCGACCTTCCTCTCTTCGAACATGCCACGACCTACGCGTGCATTCTCGTCGCCAGTCGCCAGGTGCCCCCGGCCGACCAAGTCCTGGAGAGCACAATTGTCGGCGAGAACGATGTAACGAACCGGAACCGCGGCGCGAAATCAGCTCCCGTTTTCGTGAGGCAGGCGGATCTGGAATCCACCGGCTGGACCTTTGCAGGCTGCGTTGCCGCAAGGCTGCGCGACAAGGTTCAGCAACGAGGTGTTCCTCTCGCGAGTTATTGCGGCTTCGATCCGCTACGAGGGATCGTTTCCGGCCTCAACCAGGCGTTCGTCGTCGACACGGCAACACGGGATCGCATCGTCGATCAAGACCCGAATTGCGCCGAGATACTGAGACCGTACCTCGAAGGGAAAGATCTGCTGGCCTGGCGCGCGAAGTGGCGAGGGCTGTGGCTCATCCACGCGGATCGTGGGATCGCGATCGACCGTTATCCGGCGATTCGCGCCCACCTTGAACGCTACCGTGAGCGGCTGGAACGCAGGGCGACGAGCCGTCAACACGCGTGGTACGAACTCCAGCAGCCGCAACGTGCCTATGCCTCGTCGCTTCGTGGGCCCAAGCTGCTCTATCCGGATATCACAATCCGGCCCCGGTTCGTCTTCGACGAGCTGGGGCACCTCTGTGGTAACACGACCTACTTCCTGCCCGACGCCGATCGTTACTTGCAGGGACTGCTCCATTCGGACGTGCTGTGGTGGTACCTTCGCGGCTCCGTGCGATTGATTCGCGGAGGCTATCTGCGGCTATTCTCACAGTACGTGGGTGCGCTGCCGATCGTTCAAGCCAGCCCCGCCGATGTGGCGATCATCGGCGGGCTGGCCGAGCGGCTGTCAATGGAACCAGACACCGACGGAGACTGTCTGAAGGCCGAGTTGAACTCTCGGGTCGCGGCACTCTACGGTTTGACCGCGGAGGAAGCGAAACTCGTGTCAAGAAATGAGATTTAGCCGTAATCAATAATTAGGCGTGAATCAGTAGCCCAACACTCTCCGGAAGCTGCTCCGCGACGGCCTGGATGACGTCGCCCTTCATCGCGCGCCAGAGCGTGCCGCGACGGGTGGTGCCCAGGAGGAGGAAGTCGGCGCCATGGGTCACAGCCATGTCGAGAATCGCGTCGGGGACGTCGCGCGCCACGCCATAGAGGAGCCGAAGGGGGACACCGGCTTCCTTCGCTTGAGTGCGCAGGCGCTCGAAGAGTTCGAGCGCAGCCTCGTCCTCGTGCAGCTTGAAGCTGACAGCCTCACCCATCGGCGTGATCGCGAGGTGGCGGATGAACAGCAGCATGAGCTCGGCCTGCCGGCTCTTGCACTCGTCGAGGGCGAATTGGAGGAGCTTGGGGTTCCCCTGCGTGGCGACCATGATGCGGAGCTTCGGTACGTAGGCGCCGGGCTGCATCATCGAAGGACGCTTTGGCGCGACGGGAACGGGCGCTTCGTGGGCGAACAGCAAGGAGCGGTACGACTGCGTCTGGTAGCTCGCATACCCGATCCCGACCGCCACCAACACCGAAAGCGCGAAGCCGGCCCAGGTGTGTCCAATGAGCAGGGTGATCCCAACCTCGAGCGCAATCGACGCACCGGCAAACGTCAGGTACATGATACGCCCGCGACGGGGGATTGGCACGGCGCGGTTGGTCACGATCGTCACCAAACGTCCGGCCAGGCCTGCGACGAGCACGATCAGCGCGAATCCCCGGGCCTCGGGTTTCACGATGCAGATCGTTGTCTCGATGGCGATCATCACCACAGTCAAGACGAGCATCAGCATGCGCTCGGCCTTGCGCAGGGCGAGCTCACCGTTGGTCGACGTGGTGCCCAGGTTGATTGCGATCGCGCCGACGACGCCGATGGCATAGAGTCCCGACAAGGCCGTCACGTCCGGGAATATCAACACGACCACGGCTGGGATCACCGCCCCGATCACCAGCGGCAACGCGGGCATGCCGAATCGGTTCAGGCCGCTGAAGGCGTGCGGCAGCTCCTTGTCGCGCGAGAGCATGTACTGGATCGACACCAGGTCGGCGAGCGCGGTATTCACGGCCGAGAGCAGCAGCATGCCGAAGATCACGGAACTGAACTTCGCAAAGGTGTCGCCGATGAAGTGTGAGGCGACCACCTTGAGCATGTCGTCCGTGTGAGCCGACTTGCCGTCGGGGGTAAACAGAACCGAGTCCGGGAGCGTGTTCATCGCCGCGGCGAGAATCAGGTTCAGGACGACGATTTCGATCAAGACCGGGACGATTGCCTTCCTCGCGGTCTTCTCGACAGGCTGGACCATGATGCCCGTCATGTTGGCGATCGCCTCAACGCCCGACAGGGCGAGCACGATCTCGGTGAAGCCGATCCACGAGTTCTTGATGCCGGCCCAGCCTCCCAGGTCGGGTGACGTGATCTTCATGGGGCCGACATCAGACACCGGCAGGATATGGAAGATGTGCAGGCCGGCCCGGACGCCGATAACGAGGGTCAGCGCAACCGTTGCCAGTGCGATGAACATGGCGATCGTGCCCGTCTTGGTCGGCCCGAAGTAGTTCAGGCCGCCGATCGCCAGGATGGTCGTCGCCGCGAGCACGGCCTCGATCGGCACCCCGAGCACGGTCATCCCCTTGAACCCGAGCGCGGCCTCCAGGTAATGGAACGCGTCGAGGCACGACAGCGACGCCGTCACCACGTAATCCGCGCACAGGAGCAATCCGCCGATCACCGCCAAAAGCTGGGAACGGTGCCTCGCGGACGAGTAGACACCGCCGCCGTCGGGGAATAGCCGGCAAATAATCTCGTAGCTCCAGCCGACCCCGACCAGGAGCACGCTCATCAGCGCGATGAACCAGAAGGAAGCTCGCCCGTTGAAGGCGAAGGCCAATCCCAGCACGTAGAGCCGGCTGGTCCCCCAATCGCCGAAGAGCATCGGCCCGGCATGAAACCAGCGCAGCTCGCGCGGCCGTTCGCCCGAAGATAGCATGTGGTCTGGGTACTCCCCCCGTACTGGTCGAAACGCTTTGACATCAAACGATCGTTACGCTTCCACAACCGCGGCGATTTTCTTCGCCTCCGATGCTTCGGCAGATTGTGGGATGGACTTCGGTGCGAAACCGAGGATGACACGGCACGGTGCGTTCTGCAAGACGTGGCGTGTGTTGGTGGAAAGGACCATCGTATCGAGTGCGCGGTACTCGCCGCGAAGGCTCATGAAGATCGCATCAAACTTGCCTTCCGCCGCGGCCTTCACGATTTCGGCGCCCGGGTCCCCGCTGACCACTCGGTACTCGACCGAACGCCCCAGGTCCATGGCCCTCTCGACCCCCTGCTGCACCAGCCGCTGCGCTGTTTCGGGCGCGTGGACGCCGGCACTGTCGCCACGCTCGATCACATCGATGAGGGTCACTGCGATGTGGGGGTCGAGGAAGCTGAGCACCGTGTCGAGGAAGTCGGCGCTCAACGCGCTGCCGTCGTATGCCAGTAGTAGCTTGTCGACACCTCGCCAGCTCGCCCGCAGTTCGGCCAGTGTGCGCTCCGATTCCACCCCGCGCTCGCCCAGTCGAGGAATGCGGCTGCCGCCGGCGATGTCGAGCCGGACGTCCTTGTCTTTGCTCATCACGCGCACGCTGAGGGGCTTGGTCTCGCCCGGACCCATATGGAGCCAGTAGAGCGCAACCTGGTCAAGTTGGTCGCTAGGGTCATACTTATTCGACAGGCCCATGATCAACTCCTCTGCACCGATGGTGTAGGCCGTGCGCGTCAAGGCGTACACCGGCTCGTTGGTCGGAAGGATCAAGGGCTTCACGGGCTTGCCCGCGTGCTCGGCGAGGTTCACGACGGCGGTCAGGAGTGCGCGGTCCTCTTCGGTCAGCGCCGGCTTGTAGTCGGCACTCCCGAGCGGCACCAGTTGCGCGGTCATCACGACGACATCGGTCGTCTCCGGGTCGGTCTCATTCAGGCAACGTTCCAGCATCGCGAGATTGTGCGGTGAGCGGATGGCGACGAGCTTCCGGTACGGCTTGTCGATCCCAAGCGATTCGGCGGTGATCTGCTCGGCCGTGTTTTGATTGAACTGCTCCAGGTGCTCGTGGTGCTCGGCCGCCCTGCCGGTGCGCTTGTGGTGCGCGCGCTCGGAGAGCTCGAACACAAGGAAGAACGCCGCCGTGAAGACGACGCCGCTGATCGTGGCCACTTCCTTCGTGAAGAAGTTGACGACGGCCGAGAATCCGAGCGCCAGGAAGATCAAGGCGATGCCCAGGGGGACGTCGTACTTGCCGACGCGGAAGTTGAGCGGGACCTCGTACTCGCGCTTTTCCGGCCGCTTGAACCGCAGGACGAGCATCGCAAGCGCCTTGAAGACGAAGCTCCAGACGACGCCGAATGCGTATGCCTCGCCAAGTGTTAGCACTTTCCCGCGGCTGGCGATGATCGTGAAGAGCTGAAGGGCGACGACCAGGTTCAGGAGCCGGTAGGTCGTGCCGTACTTTGGGTGCGGTTTGAGGAACCAGTCGGGCATCACGCCGTCTTCGGAGACGCGGTTCAAGACGCCGTTCGAGCCGACGATCGCCGTATTCACTGCGCCGGAGAGGATCAGGAAGCCGACGCCCACAACGAGCATGTTGAGCGCCAGCTTGGCCCAGTGTGGCCCGATCACATTCATCGCCAGACCGCCGATCAGATTGCCCGAATACTTCGCCAGGCGAACATCATCGGGGATGATCATCACGGCGAAGAAACTGATGAGCGATGTCAGCAACAGGCTGTAAACGAAAACGACGAATGCCGCCTTCTTGAAGTTTGGCAGCTTGGGACTCTCCACCTCGCGATAGACCTGGGCGAGCGTCTCCTCGCCGCTCATCGCGAGGATTGAGTGCCCGAACGCCACGAAGATTCCGAGGATGCCGATCAGTCCGAGCCAGTTGATGTGTCCGGGCCGGAGTGAGTCGGCGATGGGCATGCGGCCGATGAAGCCGAGCGGGTCGAGGGGGTTGCCGAGGGCGTCCAGGATCGGCTTGCCGTCGGCGTCGAGCTTGGGCGAGCCCGGCTGGTCGGCCCTCGAGAGGTCGGGGACGGCGGTGGGCAGGTGCGCTTTTTCGGGATGGACGACGAGAGTCGCGCTGCACCAGATGAGCATGATCACGGCCATGATCGTCGTGGCGCCCATGATCTTGAGCGCCTTGTCGCTTGACTCGTGGATGCCGCGGGTATTCACGCGCCAGAAGTAGAGGGTGATGGCGATCGCGATTCCGGCGGAGCCGAGCTCCATGCGCTCCTGCGAAACGGTTACGCCGAGCAAGTCGCCGATCAGGCCGATGATGTACTGGCCGGCCGAAACACCGCTGATCGGGCCGGTCAGGATGTAATCGAACATCAGGGCCGAGACCGAAAGCTTGGCGAGGTTTCCCCCCATCGCCTCCTTCACGACGCGATAGACGCCGCCGCGGACGAACATCGAGCAGCTCTCGATGTAGACCATCCGCACAAAGTAGCTGAAGACCATCACCGCGAGGATGAACCAGGGGGCGGCTTTGCCGACCTGCGACTCGACGATGCCGCCGATGTAATAGGCGGTGCTCGCGAGGTCGCAGAGCACGATGGCCGCGGTGCGCCAGAAGGAGATGAACGTGAACATCACGCTCGTGACGACGAGGACCTGTCCTGGCGTCACGCCCCGGCGCTTGCCGGGGTTTGGGGTGAGTCCGGAAGTCGGGGCCGTTGAGGGAGCGGAATCGTCGGCAGGGGTCGTCATGGAGGGGTACCCAGGAGCCGAGCCGTGGAGGCGTGACCGCAGCCTACGACGGGGCACCCCCGCGCCGTTTCTTGCGGTTGGATCGAGTGGGACGTTGAGGGCATGAAGCAGTCCTCAAAGCCCACGCCTGATGAATCAGACGTCGTGCCTCGACGGGATCTTCTCGGTCGGCTCGTCTTTCTCGAATGCGCCAATACACCGGGTCTGGACACACCGGGGCCGGCGCTACCGCACCGAAGGTCGGCAACCGAGGACGGTTGACGACGATTGCCCCTCGTACGCCTGCGAGGTTAGCTGACGGGCTCGGAGCCGAAGGTTGCCCCGTCGTGCCGCTATCGCGGCTCGATTCGCCCCGGAGAAGGTGGTTCCCCCGCTCCCCCGGCTCATTCCGGGGAACTCGGCGTGGTCTTGCGTGGTGTCCGACATGCAACTTGCAAGACGCGCGTTGCAACATGCAAGACGAAAGAGATTTAACCGTAAACGGCGCCTGTGCGTCAAGGGCAGCGCGGGCCTTTCACGTGCAACCGCGATCAGAGGTGCGATGCTGGCACTTCGTGCATCCGAACGACCGTCAGCGCGGTGACCAGGAGTCTGAGGATCGGTGTGAGAACGCCCCAGCCGCGTAAGCGCTAGCCCTTGCCCGCGAGTTTCGCTGCGATCGTAGCGACATGCCGGCCCTGGCCGCGGGCGATGGCGAGCTCGTTGGCGGTCGGCTGGCGCTGGCCGTGGGGTCCGGCGACGGTCGAGGCCCCGTACGGGGTACCCCCGGTCACTTCGTCGAGGTTGGAGAGCTCCTTGACGCTGTAAGGCACGCCGGCGATCACCATCCCCATGTGGAAGAAGAAGGTGGACATCGCGAGCAGCGTTGTCTCCTGCCCGCCGTGCTGGCTGGCTGTTGATGTGAACGCGCTGCCGAGCTTGCCGATCAAGGCGCCGGTGACCCAAAGTCCGCCCGTCGCGTCGAGGAACGCGCGCATCTGAGCGGTCGCTGCACCGTAGCGGGTGGGCGTGCCGAGGATGATGGCGTCGGCTTCGGCGAGCTTCTTGGGGTCGGCGATCGGCACTTGGGCGAACGCCTTCCTCGCCTCAACGGCTCCCATCTTTGCGAGCACTTCGGGTGGGAGGGTCTCCGCCACCTGGAGCACCTTGACCTCGGTACCCGGGACCTCGCGAGCCCCGTCGGCGATGGCCTCGGCCAGCCGGTAAACGTGTCCATAAAGGCTGTGGAAGATGACCTGGATTTTCGCGCTCATCGGGAATCCTCCGTTTTCGCGGGAATCGTCGCCCTATTGAGGAGCGTAACCGCGGTCCACGCTGAGTGCGAGAGCTTAACGTTGGGGAACGGTCGGCGCCCGTGCGATTCGGAACCCGCGACGGAAGACCAGGTGGCTTGCGGGATCGGAGAAGTCGTCGCTCCACGACCGCGTTCCCGAGGGAACACGAGCGGGACGCCAACGCGGATCGTGCGCGATCGCACCGAAGTCTTCCTCATGTGTCGCGAGCACGGCCCAGATCGACGGCTGCTTTCCCTCGCGTTTCTCTTCGTCGGTGAGGGTCAGATCGTAACGCACTCGGCAAACCATCCCCGCGTCGCGCGCGCCGGCGCCGACGACGGGCTCGAGGTCGAGGTAACGGTTCGTGATGTGGAAGGCGATCAGGCCTCCCTTCGCGAGTTTCGCGCGGTAGAGCGCGAAGGCCTCGCGCGTAAGCAGGTGGGTCGGGATCGCGTCGGAGCTAAACACGTCGAGCACGATCAGGGCGAACTCATGTTTGGTCGCCTCGCGCAGTCGAAGCCGGGCGTCGCCTTCCAGGACCTCCACGTGCGAGGCCTTGCAATCGCCCAGGAAGGTGAAATAGCGAGGGTCGCCGGCCACTCGAATCACTGCGGGGTCGATCTCGTAAAACGTCCAGCGCTCGTTGTGCTTCGCATAGGCTGCGAGCGAGCCCGTTCCGAGCCCCACGATCGCTACGCTAGGCCGGACCTGCGGCGACATGAGGATCTGTCCAATCGGACCAGTCCGGTGGAAGTAGGCAAGCGCATCCCGCCGTAGTGCGGGATCGAAGTTCTGCTGTCCATGGAGCGTGTTGCCATGAAACAGGCGATGAAACTCGCCCAGGGGCGTGAGCTCTGCCGTGACCCTTGCCGTGCCATAGAAGTTTCGTTCGCGAAACAAAGGCTGGCCCCCCGGGCCGTTCGATAGACCACTCGCGAGCAAGGCTGCCCCCATCCCCAGGGCGAAGCGGATCGGTCGGCGCCGATGCCGGTACCACACGTAAACAACGAGTCCCGACGCCAGCAGCTCCAGAAGTGCGCCCGCCGCGGTCATCGCGATACCTTCCGCATCGCGCACCAGCAAGGCAATCAGTCCGAAGATGAGCAGCGGCAGTCCCCAGAGCGAGTACCGGCTGGCTGTTTGCCAGGCGCGAGGCAGGGGGAATGACTTCGTCGACACACGAGGTAACGCCAGGCATCCCAGGACCACGGCGAGGGGATACTCCGTGAGCCGGTTGAAGATCGAGGGGGCAATGAGCGCGTTGAAGAGTCCGCCGAGCACTCCGCCCAGCGCGAGGGCCAGGTAGAACTCAGTCAACCGTTGCGGGTCGGGGCGATCGCGTGCGAGCGCGCCGTGACAGACGAGGGCACCTGCGAAGAACGTCAGCAGGTGCAGTGGCAGCCAGAATGCTTGGGCCAGTCCCAGTCCAAGCACCAGGGCCAACGGAAACGCCAGCAGTGGCAACGCACGCGCGCCGAGCGCGTAGCTCAAGCGGCTCGTACGGGCGAAGACCAGGATGAAGGACAACAGGTAGAGCGCCAGCGGCACTACCCAAAGCAAAGGGACGGGGGCGATGTCGGTCGTCAGGTACGTCGTGACCCCAAGAAGCCAGCTTGAGGGAACAAACGCCAGCGCGACCCACCGCGCAAAGCGTAGGGCGTGGGACCGCTCCGCGAAATCCATATAACTCCCCCCCTGGGGAAGGGGGGGTGGGCGTTCGCCGTCCGTTTCGTGCAATTCCACCGCGAACCGCTCTCCTGCACTTAAAGGTTGAGGGGCCGCGGGATCAGCCGCATACGAGCGCTGACTCTCCACCCCCCCTACCCCCCCTTCCCAAGGGGGGGAGTTATATGTTCTTTTTGGACGAGGGGGATTGGGGGACTGCGCTAAGTCAACGCATGTTGGGGGTCGAGGGGGTGACGGGCCGGGTTCACTCGTTGTACGGAGAGATTTCAGGGAATCGTCATCATCCCGGCGGCCACGCCTCATCACGACCGCACATACGGCCGCCAACACCACCAGCACTGCATACCCGACAGCCCAAACGACCTCCTGACGCCTCAGCCCCAGATTCGGCTCGATGATCAGCGGGTAGGCCAGGAGCGCGATCAAGCTGCCGAAATTGCTCGCCGCGTAAAGCGGATAGGGGTCGCGCGCCTCAAGATGCGCCGCCTCGGCGAACCAGCGCTGCAAGAGTGGCGCCGTTGTGGCCACGACGAAGAAGGGGATTCCCACGGTGACACATAGATGCGTCAAGAGCCGCACGACCGGCGGCGCAGACGCGGGTGTCATTGGTGCCTGTACCGCGAACGGTAAGAACGCCCAGGGGAGCAGCAAGAGCACCACGTGCAGCCACGCCTGGCGTCTCGCGCCGAACCAGGCGGTCGTGGCATGCGCGTAGGTGTAGCCTGCCAGAAGCATGGCCTGAAAAAAAACCATGCACGCGTTCCAGACCGAAGGCGACCCGCCCCACACCGGTAAGAGCGATTTCGCGATCATGGGTTGTGCGGCGAAGAGCAGGGCGGCACTGACGAAGAGTGTCAGGCCAAAGAGCCAGGACAAGTCGGGCCTCCGGTTTCGTAAATCAAAGTACGTCGCAAAGGCCCCTATTTTTCGGGCCTCCAGCCTCTTTCGCCATCCCCTTGTCCCCTTTACGATGAGAGCGCGCGGCGCAGGGCGCTCGCGTCTTGGGTCCCTTTTGTCGACTCTCCCGGAGAAACAACCCGATGGCACGCCGCCTCGTGACCCGCGCCGGCCGCTGGATGCTGGCGCTCTTGTTGCTGCTGCCCTGGCTCGAATCGTCGGCTCGCGCGGAATTGCAATTGAAGGAACCGGTGGCCCACCGCGTCTATCAGCGCGATCGAGGCGGGAGGGCGGTGATTCCGTTGGTGCTCGACGACGACCACAAGAACACGTCAATCACCGGCGCCACGCTGTCGGGCATGGGCAACGAGGTGATCGAGGGCGCGCGCTTCGAGGATGGCAAACTCGTTGGTGTTCCCACCGGCGGTCCGTACCGAATTGCGTGCCACGTTAAGGGGGACGACGGGGTGGGATTGGTGAACGTCGGTCCCATCTTCGTCGGCGATCTCTGGATCCTCGCCGGCCAGTCGAACATGGAAGGCGTCGGCAACCTGATCGACGTCACCCCGAGCCACCCGAATGTGATGCTCCTGGGCATGGACGGCAAGTGGTCGCAGGCGGAGGAACCGCTGCACTGGCTCGTCGATTCGCCCGACCCAGTCCACTCGGGCGACCCGAAGACACGCGCCGAGCGCTCGACCGCCCAGCACAAGAGCCGCTCCAAAGGGGCGGGACTGGGTCTGCCGTTCGCTGTAACGTTGGCGCAGCGGACGAGTGTCCCCATCGGTCTGATCGCCTGCGCCCACGGTGGTACGAGCCTCGCCCAGTGGAGCCCCGACAAGAAGGGCGAGGGAGGCAACAGCCTTTATGGCTCGATGCTTCGCCAGCTCAAGCTCGCGGGCGATCGCTTTGCCGGTGTCCTCTGGTATCAGGGTGAAAGCGACGCCCTGGGAGGCGGGGCCGATTCCTACAACAAGAACTTCACGAACCTCATCGCCGCCGTACGCGAGGATCTGCACCAATCCGAGCTGCCGTTCTACTACGTCCAGATCGGCCGCTTTATCAACAGCTCGGATCCTAAAGGGTGGAACACCGTTCAAGAGGTGCAGCGACTCCTCCCCGATCGGGTACCGAATACGGCCGTGATCTCTGTCATCGACCTCGAGCTCGACGACGCCATTCACGTGGGGACGCAGGGCCTCAAACGCGCGGGGAACCGGCTGGCGCAGATCGCGTTGCGCGAGCTTTTTGGTGAAGTTGGTGCAACGACGCCCACGCTCGAGCGGGTCATCAAGGGGCCGAGCAACACCCTGGTCGTCAAGTTCAAGGGTGTGAACATGACGGCGGCCCGAGGAACCGGCATGGCGGGGATGCCCGGCATGATGAAAGGAGCCGGGGGCCAGAGCGGCGCGATGATGGGGATGATGGGCTCGATGAGTCCTGGCCATTCCGGTCCCGTCGGGCTGAAGCCGGCGACCCATATCGCGGGGTTCTCGATCCGCGATGGCGAAGGCAAGGAAATTCCCTTGATCTTCGAGGCCGCCATTGGCAACGCGAAGGACACCGTCGTCCTCAAGCTGACCGGCGCGATCCCCGCCAACGCCAACCTCTGGTACGGACATGGTCTCAACCCCTACTGCAATCTCGTCGACGGCTTCGACATGGCCGTACCCGCCTTTGGGCCAATCGCACTGGCGGAGTTGTCGGCCGAGGCCGCCGCGAAGAAGGAAGAGCCCAAGACAGCCAGCGGCTCACAGCCGATCAAGGTGCTGATCATCACCGGCGATAACGTCGGCGCACACGACTGGAAAGGAACGACCCAGGCGCTCACGGAGATCCTGTCCGCGAAGGATCGCGTCGTCGTCGAATCCACCGCCACGCCGGCCAAGGACCTCAACGACGAGAACCTCGCCAAGTACGATGTCCTACTCCTGAACTACAAGGAGACGCCGCAAGGCGCCGAGGACACCAAGTGGTCGGACGACAACAAGAAGGCCTTCCTGAAGGCTGTGCATGATGGTGGCAAGGGACTGGTCGTCCATCACTTCGCGTCGGCCGCATTCGCGAAGCCGAACTGGGAAGAATTTGAACGCGCGATCGCCGGCGGCTGGCGCACGCAAGGATTCCACGGGCCGAAGCACGAATTCGTGGTAAAACGGACCGAGGCCAAGCATCCGATCTCGGACGGCGCTCCTGCGACGTTTGACCACGTGATCGACGAACTCTACCAGAACTCACTGCTCTTCCCGGGCACCACGGTGCTGGCGACCGCCTTCTCAGACCCGAAGAAGCCGAAAGGAACGGACAAGGACGAGCCGGTGATCTGGGTGAACACCTACGGCAAGGGACGTGTCTTCAACAACGCACTCGGTCACGACACGGCGGCGATGTCCGACCCCAACTACCAGATCTGGCTCCGTCGCGGAGTCGAATGGGCGGCCACGGGTGAGGTGAAGAACTCAGCGAAGTGACGGCGAATTGGGAACGAACCGCCAAGACGCCGAGAACGCGGAGAAAAGCAAGAGAGTTATCCGCAGATGACGCAGATTTACGCAGATTTGAGATTAAGGATTTCCTGATCGTCCGTATCTGCATTAATCTGTGTCATCTGCGAATGAACTGTATTCTGGGCTTTTGCGTGGAGGTCCGTGGAACCAAAAGTTTTATCACAAAAATGTTTTATTTAACATCGCATGAGCACTTCATTGTTTGGTTACTATCCTCGGCGTTCTTGGCGTCTTGGCGGTTCGTTGCCTTTGGCTGTTGAGTCTCATGCCACCTGTTGGCCAGCGTGATTACAGCTCGGTCTTTCTCTCTCAGCATGCCCTGGAGCGTTTTGTCGAACGCTTTGGTGCAGCGCCTGAGGGGGCTGCCGAAGACTTGCGCCGGGCGTTGTCCCGTACCCGCCGCCTCGGCCGAAATGCGACGAATGGGGCGATTGCCGTGCTGGCCATCCATCGTGGCCGTGCGCTGGTGGCAATCCTTCAGGAAACGCACTGTCTGACCGTCCTCACCTGGAACCAGTTCTTGCCCCACCTGGACGAGTTTGGCCGGTCGCGATTGCCCAGGAAATGGGGACGCGTTTTGCGTCGGTTGACCGAACCGATACAGGATTCGGATCTCGATACCGATTACGAGGCTCAAGAAGACTCGGAATCCGCTTTGTAAACGGTTGCGGCTTTACCACAGTCGCGCGTGACAGAAAATCGCTCGTCCCAGCGCACGACCAAAGAAAGCGCACTAAACTTCCGGCGGGAGTTGTGTTGTCGCGTCGATCGGCACTGGCTTCGCAGCCGAGCTTGGTCCGAAAGACGAGACGCTGCTTCATCGACGAGTCGAGGATCCGAGGGAAAGGGACGTCCCGGCATGGAACACGAAGAAGGGACGTCCCAATGCGCGACCGCCACGTCAGACACGTCTTTCTCGCGTTGATCGTCGCATTCCCGATTCTGGTTGCATGGGTGTCCTCCTCGCTGTCCGCGAGTGCGGCGCGAGGCATTGCGGCGTATGGGCCCATCGCTGGCGTGGAAGCTGCTGTCGTGGCAGGTCTGTTTGCGGCGGCGTTCGCACGGCGAAGGCTGCTGGCTGCCGGCTCGGACATAGGAAGTAACGAACGTCAGAACGGGCTGGCCCACATTTCGCAACCCACGGTTTACGCCCCGGCGTCCTCGTTCTTTGAGGGCGCGGCACGCTGAAGCGTGCGCGAGCGTTCGAACTCCGCTCGTGATTGGGCGAAGACCAGGTGCTCGTAATCCGCGAACCGGGTTGACGAAAGGACGCGCATACCGATTTTGAGGGCAACGCCGCGAGACGGGGTGTTCTCCGGCCGCACCAGCGCGATGACGCGGGTGCACCCGGGGAACGTCTCAAACGCGCGGTCGCGGCACGCCGAGGCCGCCTCGGTCGCAAATCCCCTGCGCCAGTACGGCCGGTGGATGATGTAGCCGAGATCGACTTCCGGCCGACCGGCAATTTCGTGCGCGAGCAATCCGGCCTGGCCAAGGGGCTGCCCGGTCGCCTTCTCCAGGACCAGCCAGTAGCCGTACCCGTCGCGCTCGTAGCGTTCCTGCTGCCGCGCTACCCACGCGACGGCCTCCTCACGCGTTTGCGGCCGGGGCCAGTAGCGCATGACTTCAGGGTCTGCAAGCTGGTCGGCCACGAAGTCGAGGTCGGCCATGTCCATCGCACGCACAACGAGGCGGGGGGTTTCCAGGATGATCGCCATGAGGCCCGTTGTCCCTCTCCTCAATCCTTCGTTCTCATTCCGATCGATCGGGTGCTGACAAGGATACACGACTTCCCCCCTTGACGCCTATTCCGGCGCACGGCGGCTGTGCTACTCTGAGCGAGCCGTTGGGGGGCAGCGACCGTGAAAAGGGCTGACGGGCCAATGTGCGATGAGCACGGGGAACGCGGAAGGCCGTGCGGTGGGTGTCGCGCCGATGGTGCCCCTGGCACTGGCGGTGAGCGCGGGTGTTCTGATCGATCGGTATGCGAACCCTTGCGATACAACGACCTGGCGCGCGATCGCCCTCGGAGCAAGCTGCGCCGTGCTGATCGGAGGATGGTGGAGTGACCGCATCTGGACGCTCTTGATCTGCGCGGCGTTCGTCGCCCTTGGGGGCGGATGCCATCATCTCCACTGGTCGGACCTCGAACCAGACGACCTCGCACTCAATCCGTTGGAGCAGGCGAGACCCGTCTGGGTACGCGGTGTCCTGGCCGACGTTCTCGGCTTCCGGCCCGGTCATGGAGCTCGGGATGAAGGGTCGACGAAGGCGGTGATGGAAGTCTCCGGCTGGAATGACGGCACGAGCTGGCACGAGGCCTCGGGGCGGGTGCAGGTGGTCGTGCCGGGAGACCGAACGGACCTGGTCGCGGGTGACGCCGTCGAGGCCGCCGGTTCCCTCGACCGATTCGCCGGACCGCTCAACCCGGGGGAATTCGACTACCGCGAATACATGCGAGGCCAGGGCATCCGGCTTCGGCTGACGTTGCACGACACGCAAGGCATCTGGCGCGTCGAAGGGAACTCGCCCTGGACGTGGACCCGATGGCTGGGAATGCTTCGGGCGTGGAGTCATCGCCGGCTCACGCGTGGCCTCGATGCGCAGACGGCACCACTGGCCGCGGCGCTCTTGCTGGGCCGTCGCGAGGGGGTCGATCCGGACGTGACCGATGCGTTCGCGCGCACGGGGACGACACATCTGCTCGCAATCTCAGGTCTGCATCTTCAGGTCCTGGCGTGCGTTCTTTGGTTGGTGTTCCGGATCTTTGGTCTGAGCCGTCGTGGGGCGTTCGCGGCCGTTGCGCTGGTGACCGTGGGCTACGCGTTGCTCGTTGGCTTCATGCCGTCCGTGGTGCGGTCCGCGGCGATGACGGTCACGGGTTGCGTCGCCGGCCTCATCGATCGCAATCGCCGATCCGCGAATACGCTCGCCGCGGCCTGGTTGATCACGCTCGCGTTCAATCCGTCGAACCTCTTCGATATTGGCGGTCAACTTTCCTTCCTGGCAATCGCAGCGATCTTCTGGGGAGTGGCGCCCGCGCAGAACGCGTTGAAGCTTGGCGTGCAGCGAGTGTTGCGGAAAGAGCCCGATGATCCCCTCGACGCCCTCGAGCGGCGGCTCGAACCCAGTTGGCGAAAGGTCCCGCGTTGGCTCGGTCGCTGGTTGTTTGAGGGATTCGTCATCTCCACGGTCGTCTGGCTCGCGGCGCTGCCGCTGGTTGCGCTTCGGTTTCACGTGATTTCGCCGATGGGGATCCTGTTGAATATCCCCCTGGTCCCGATCACCTCGCTCGCGCTCCTGGCGGCGGGTTTATCGCTCGGTCTGTCGGCGATCTGGGAGCCGCTGGGGATCGTCGGGGCATGGCCCTGCTCCTTCCTCTTGTGGTTGACGGAATTCATCGTGCGCTGGGGTGCCGCGCAGTCGTGGGGCCACCGGTTTGTGGCCGGGCCGAGCTGGGAGTGGACGGTCGTGTTCTACAGCCTGCTCGGGCTTGCCGCGGCTGCGTGGATTGGCGGTTGGATCATACGCCGAGGTGCAGTCACCGCCCTTGGCGGTTGGGCCACACTCGGTTTGTGCCTGTCGATCGTGCCACCACGCAGCGCCGACGCGCTCGAAGCGGAGACGCTGGCCGTTGGCCACGGTCTCGCCATCGTGATCCGCACGAGCGACGGCCACACGCTCCTGTACGATTGCGGCAAAATGGGCGATGCGAGCGTTGGCCGTCGGATCATCGCGCCGGCTTTGTGGGCGAAGGGCATTCAGCGCCTTGATGAGGTGATCCTGTCCCATGCCGATTCGGATCACTACGACGGACTCCCCGACCTGCTCGATCGCTTTGTGATCGGCGCGGTGCGCGTGGCGCCGGGGTTTGGGGGGCCGTTGAATCCAGGGGCGGAAGAATTACTCAGGCGGATCGAGGCGCGGGGCATCGCCGTTCGACCCATCAAGCAGGGGGACCACTGGGAGTGGGGCGAGGCGCGATTCGCAGTGTGGCATCCTCCCGAGTCGGTATCTCCCTCAGCGACCGACAATGCGCGTAGCGTTGTGCTCGACCTGGAAGCGAACGGGCATCATGCGCTTTTGACGGGCGACCTGGAGGGCCAGGGGCTGACGGCCTTGATCGCGCGTCGGACGGAGCCGCTCGCGATGATCCTCGCCCCTCACCACGGAGGGCGGTCGGCCAACCCCGGCTGGCTCTATGCGTGGGCCCGACCCGACCGGGTCGTCGCCAGCCAACGGCAGCCGTCGTTGGGGAACGGCGATGCCCTCGCCGATCTCGCCAAACGCGGCATCCCCGTCTCGCGCACCTGGCAGAGTGGGGCGATTCAGATCCGTTGGACAAATCAGCGATTGGTGACTCATGGGTTTTTGGACGACCGGAAGGAACGCGAGCCGATGACGATGCTTTCGGCGGCCTGGACCGGCTGGCCAATCCTTCTGGGTGATTCCGGGCTCGGGATGGGATTGACGCGTGGGCTCGTCGGCGTTCTTGGTTTCGGACTCGGGCTCATCGCGTGCGGGACTCTTCTCGTAGTCGAGTGGGGTGCGTGGACGCTGGTTCTGCCGCGGCGGCGGCTGAACGGCGATGACGTTGACGAAGGTCCCGGCGAGTCGATCGAAGCGATCGCACATGATGGTGTCCGCCTTGCAGGGACCTGGCACGCGGCCGAGCCCTCAAACGGACGGACGGTACTGGTGCTGCACGGGTTCGCGGAGCCGACCTCGCTCCAGAGCCGGATCGACGCCCTCAACGCGCATGGCTGGAACGTCGCGTCGCTCGACTCGCGAGGCCACGGCCGCAGCGCAGGGGTGCACACCTCGTTCGGCGGCCGCGAAGGGGACGACCTGCGCGCCTGGATCGACGCCCTGACCCCTCGCCTTGGCTCGACGCCTCACGTCGCCGCCTGGGGTCGCTCAATGGGCGCGGCGGTGGTGATGCGCGCCGCGGCCGAAGACCCACGAATCAACGCGATCGTACTCGAAGCCCCGTACGTCGATCTCGAGCTGGCGATCGCGCGCGTGCTGCGCCGCTTTCACATACCGCTCGCTCGCGCGTTTGCCAGACTCATTGCCCACCGCGCTGAGCGTCTCGCAGGGGTCTCGCTCACTCGCCCGCGCCCCGTCGATGTGGCGCCTCGCATCGCGGCCCAGGCCCTGATCGTTCACGGCACGAATGATACGCTCGTGCCGCTTGCCGACGCTCAGCGCCTGGCCGAGGCCCTACCGCACTTTTCGCAGTTGATCGAAGTCGCGGGCGCAGGCCATTCCAACGTCATCAGCGTTGGCGGTGCGGACGTGCTTCAAGAGATTGCGACATTCCTGGATCAGCACGGTTTGGAATCCGCCGAGCGAGCGGATATTCGTTAGCTTGCCGGTGAGCGTCAGTCCTGGCAACGACCCTTAACGATTCCGCTGACGTTTGGTTCTCAGGTTGGTTAAGGTTGGGTTACAATCGATTGAGGAGGACACAATGGCTACCGTAGAGACGACACAGAGAATCGCTGCTGAAGACCTGGCCGAGTTGGAGAAGACGATCCAGAACCTCATCAAGGGCGTCCGCGATCCTGGGGCGATGGACCGAGCGGCGACGGAAATGGACGAGGCACGCGAGGAAATCCAGCGGCGGTTGGGAATTCTGGATCTAGCGGCGGAACTTTCCGCACGTAGCGAATGAGGGCGGTGCTGGACAGTTCCGTCGCACTCAAGTGGGTTCTACCCGAGATAGACACCCCGAAGGCCGTACGCCTCCGAAACGAGTTCCGCTTGGGGATGCACGACTTGATTGCTCCTGACGTGTTCGCCGCCGAGATTTCCCATGCGTTGACGCGAGCCGAGCGAAAAAACATCATCCGTCCGCCTGCCTCGATCAAACGGCTGAATAGCGTCTTAAGCTATCCTCCCAAGCTCTATCCCTACCTTCCCCTTCTTCCGGAGGCGACAGCCTTCTCCTCACAGACGAGACAGGGACTTTATGATTGCCTGTACGTCGTCTTGGCTGATCGGGAGGGATGCCCTCTGATTACGGCGGATACCAAACTGCTCAGCAACCTCGGATCGACGTTCCCATTCATCACGTCACTGGCATCATTACCCTAACGATCGCGAGCGGTGGGCAGATCGCTCCATTCAAGAGGCTCTACCTCTTCTCCGCGTCCCTGGCGCCTTGGCGGTTCAATCCCGCTGCTGCAAACGCCCGCGCCATGTTCGTGTAGCATGTCTTCGCTGCCGCGATTGGGTCATAGCCTTTCTGGCTCGATACCATGCTGCTGACCTCGCAACAGACATCTCCGCGATAGCCCCCTCGGAAGAAGAGTCGCAAGATTGTGACATAGTCGATGGTGCCGCGTGCGCCGGGGAGTGCGAACGTGACCCGGTCACCCTCCTGGACGGCATCCTTCACGGCGATATGGGCGGTGTAGGGCAGGGCGGTTTGAATCGTCTCTTCGAGCAGCATATCGCGAAACGCGTAGTGGCTATAGTCGTAGACCATGCGCAGCCGGGGCGAGTCGCCGAGTTGCTGGATCAGCCAGATCGCCTCGCTCGGCCGCGACATCGCGCCGCCGCGATGCGGCTTGATGGCGATCACACCCTCGGCGTCGCGTGCGACGGACAGCCAATCCCCCAGCCGGTCGCGGAACAAGCCCTTGCGTTCCTCCCATTGACCGCCGCCCAGCACGGTTTGAATCAGCGGACGGGACTGCATCCCCAGGTCGTGCGCCAGCGCGAACACCCGGCGGAGCCGATCGAGATCGGCGGTGTGCCGCGCCTGTTCGGCGGCGGGCGTGATCTGTTCCATGAGCGCGGTGAGCTTCAGGTGTTCGTCACCGAGAAGCTTGCGCAGCGCCTTACGCCGCGGTTCCGGCAGGCGCGAGGGCTCGCCCTCAAACCCGGGCTGCACGGCGATCTCGATCCCGTCAAAGCCGATGCCGGCTACCGCACGCACCGCGTCTTCAAGGGGGATTCCCTTCAAGCTGTACGTGCCGATGCTGAGTGTGCATCCCGCCGGGTCCGCCTCAGCCCCTGCGACCCTCACACAACCGGCCGCCACCAGGGCTCCGGCTCCTCGCAACCATTCCCGACGCGTCCAATCCATTATCAACCCCAAAGCCATTCAGAGATTTTTAGCCACAGATGGACACAGATTCGCGAGGATTAATCCAATCAAGAATTCTCTTCAGTTATCCGTGTTCGATCCGTGTCAATCCGTGGCCAAACTCTTCCATCATTCACTTCCCTGCCGCCACCGTGGGCCGGTTCGCCCGCAGCATTTCCATGAAGTGGCGCATGAACGGCGCAGAGTCATGCCAGGTGCGTGCGGTGACGAGATTGCCGTCGAGGACCGTGGGCTGGTCGACGTACTTCGCGCCGCCCTGTTCGGCGTCGAGTGCGCATTTCGCCACGGTGGTCACCGTGCGCCCCTTGATCACACCGGCCGCGCTCACGATCTCGATGCCGTGACAGACGACGGCCACCGGCTTGTTGGCCTCGAAGAAGTGCCGGGTGATCCGCAGCAGGTCCTTGTCGTAGCGCAAGTACTCCGGCGCACGTCCTCCGGAGACAAACAGGCCGGCGTACTCGGTGGGATCGACGTCGCGAAAGGCGATCTCGGCATCGATATGATAGCCCGGCCGTTCTTCGGTGATGTCCCAGGGAATCCCGGCCGCCGGCGGCACTTCGTGGAGCACCATATGATACTTCCGCGCCTTCGGCGCAGTGACGACTGCCCGGAAGCCATCCTCGGCCACGCGGAAGAACGGGTAGAGCGTGTCCATCGCCTCGGTGGCGTCGCCGATCGGCATCAGGATCTTCGGCGCATTGGGATCCGCCGCGCCCATGGCCGCCAACGATGCTCCCAACACGGCCGGCCCTCCGGCCAGGACTCCAAGGATCTCTCGGCGATTCATCATCATGACTCCTGCGGGATTCTCCCGCGCTGGGATGGAATGAGCGTCCGACGCGCGATCCGTCGAGCATGGCGTCATTATGGTCCGAAAGCGCGCCGTCGAAAACCGTGCGTCGAGGAATTCTGCCGTTTCGTCAGTCCACTGTTCTCGGCGCGACGCGCCACAAAGGCGGGATCGACGGCGCCTTGAAGGGGCGCTCGGCGCGCTCATGCTCTGCCGCCTCTTCGTACAAGGCCCGCCAGTCAAGCCCTGCCCGTTGCGCCGCGGCGAGATGCCGGCGCACCTCCTCAGGGTCGATCGGCGTCAGCGCAAGGCTTGCGGCGAGGTCATTACGAATGGCCACGGGATCGTCGCCGTCCGAATCGTGATCATCCTCATCCTTCTGTTCGCGGTTCTCCGCCTCGAAGATGTGCTCAACGGAAGGTTCGATGAACTGTTGCAGACCGAGCAAGGCATGCCCGGTGCCTCGGCGTACGCGCTCGCCGGTCGATTCTTGATTCCCGCCAGGTCGACGCTGCCTTCCTCGGAAGACCAGAGCCCAAAGGCCCAGGCTGACGAGGATGAGGCAAAGCTGAGGAAGGAGATCCATCGCGACGGGCTCCTGTCTTCGGTCAAAGAGCGGACCGGCCGAATCTCATTCGGACACGCGGATTCCGTTCCCTCGCTCCCGAAGGTTCCGCTCGGCGATTCTCGAACTGCGATCGTTGAAACTTCAGGCCGCCCGGAAGAGAATCTTACTCCGACTCAAGTCTCGATCTGATCGGAGGGGACCATGGTCCGGGGGTCGGTCTTTGCCTTGATGGGGATCCTGGTGTCGCTCTCCGCCTCGGGGAGCGATGCGCGGCCTCCGATCGGCGGGAAGGTGGAGAGCCTCGAGTTCAAGGACATCCGCTTCCTCACGCGCTCGCTCGACGATTTCAAAGGCCGGAAAGCCTTTGTCCTCATCGCGACCAATACGACCTGCCCGGTGGTGCGGCGTTATCTGCCCGTGCTGGCGACGATGGAGCGGGCTTACCGCGAGCGCGCGGTCCAGTTCCTGGCCCTCAACGTTGGCAATGGTGCGGACGACTCGATCACCGAGATGGCCGCACAGGCTGTCGAGGCCGGCGCTGAGTTTCCGTTCGTCAAGGACATCGCCGGCCGCTGCGTCGAAGGCCTGGGATTGCGGCGGACGCCCGAGGTCGTTGTGCTCGACGCCGATCGGGTCATCCGCTATCGGGGACGCATCGACGACCAGTTTCGCGTCGGCGGCGAACGAGCGGAAGCCACCCAGCATCCCCTGTCGGACGCGATTGAGGAGATTCTTGCTGACCGGGGCGTTGCGCTCAAAGAGACGCCGGTCGACGGCTGCCTCATTTCTCCGCCCTCGACGCCCGCAGCCTCATCGCCTCCCACCTTTGCGGAGCGTGTCGCGCCCATCGTGCGGAAGCACTGTCAAGGATGTCATCATCCGGGGACGGAGGCTCCGTTTCCCTTGATTTCCTATCGCGATGTGGCCGCACAGGCTGCGATGGTCGCCGAAGCTGTGGCCGATCGCCGCATGCCCCCCTGGTATGGCAGCGCGAAACACGACACGTTCGTCAACCGCCGTGCCCTGAGCGAGGAGGAGCGCGAGACCGTCTTACAGTGGGTCAGTGCTGGTGCGACCAAGGGCGATCTGGCAAACCTTCCGCCCCCGCCCGAGTTTCCCAAGGGTCCGTGGCGGATCGGCACACCAGACCTCGTCACGACGACGTTGCTGGTCCAGAACATTCCCGCAACGGGTTATGTCGATTACCGTTACGCCTTCCTGCCGCACATCTTCACGCACGATACGTGGGTCCAGGGAGTCGAGATCATCTCGGACAACCCGCGCGTGGTCCATCATGCGAACCTCGGCTATGCAAAGGCCGGCGAGCGGCCGAGCGACGAGAACTTTATCACCGGTCGCGTGCCGGGCGGCGATCCGATGTGGCTCGACGACGGGACGGCCTACTTGATTCCTGCGGGGAGCGTGTTCGGCTTGCAGATCCATTTCACGACGACCGGCAAGCCCGAGCGTGCGCGGTTGTCGGTGGGACTGAGGTTTCCGCGCAGCCCGGTGCACAAGCGGCTGTACCACAAGCAGGTCAGCACAGGGCGGATTCAGATTCCGCCCTTCGCGCCGGCCCATCGAGTGGCGGCTGAGCGCACGCTCGACTTCGACGCGACCGGGGTTGGCCTGTTCACCCACATGCACGTCCGAGGCAAGGACATGACGTTCCTCGCCCACAGGCCCGACGGCGCGACGGAGACGCTGCTCGTCGTCCCCAACTACAACTTCGACTGGCAGCAGTCCTACCGGTGGGCTCCGGACACGAAAAAGTTCCCCAGGGGGACGCGGTTTGAAGCGGTTGCACACTACGACAACTCGGAGTTCAACCCCTATAACCCCGACCCCAAGGCCACCGTGGGCCACGGCAGCCAGACCTTCAATGAGATGATGTTCGCTTTCTACTTCTTCACAAGGGACGACGAGGACCTGAATCTCCGCGTCGACCCCAGGACCGGTGCGCCCGTGGAACGACCCTCGTGAGCGGGAACGCTGCCGATTCCATCGACCGCCTGGCTCCCACGCGACGGCCGGAGCGAAAGGTCGTCATGCGCCAGAGCTGGCGGGATTTGACCTTTCTCCACTGGGAACTCGCCCCCGACCAACTCCGTCCGCACTTACCGCCGGGCCTGACGCTCGACCTGTACGAGGGCCGGGCCTTCATCGGTCTCGTGCCGTTCACGATGGTGGGAGTGCGGCCGGAAGGACTGCCGGCGGTTCGGTGGCTCTCGAATTTTCACGAGACCAATGTGAGAACGTACGTCCATGTCGAGGGGCGCGACCCGGGTGTCTGGTTTTTCAGCCTCGACGCCGCCAACCGCGTGGCCGTGCTGGCGGCCAGGGCGTCGTTTCACCTTCCTTATCACTTCGCCCAGATGCGGCTAACACGAACGCCCGCCTCTGTGGCGTACGGCTCGCGACGGCTCTGGCCTGGCCCTCGACCGGCGGAATGTGCGGTGGAGATGGTACCTCGGGGAATCGTAGCGGTAGCGCAGGTTGGTACGCTGGAGCACTTTCTGGCCGAGCGCTATTTTCTGTATGCGACCGCGCGCGGCCGGCTCTTTCGAGGCCAGGTCCACCATACCCCCTACCCACTTCAACCCGCCGAAGTCCTCACACTCGAGGAAAGCCTGATCGCCGCCGCCGGTTTGACCCGGCCCCCCGAGGCTCCGCTAGCCCACTTCGCAACGGGGGTCGACGTCGAGGTCTTCGGGCTCCAACGAATTCGTTAGAGCTGCGTTCGATGCGCTCCCGAGCCTTGTTACCGATGCGGGACAACCACAAGCGGAAACTGGCGTAATCTCGGTGAACTGTATCACGCGGACACCCGTCCGAGGGTTCAGCTTGCGTCGTTGCTGAGCCCGAAGGCCACGCGTCGCCTGAGACGCTCGCGGGCGGCCATGTCAGCACGGCTCGCGTCACGGTGCAATCCCAGGAAAGGCCCGAAAGGCTGTCTCGATAGGCCGTTTACCGCGGGAATCCCGCTACTTGGCGGTTTTGATGACGCGCTGAGCGACACGCAGGCGAGCGCTACTGTGACAGTCCGAGGAAGTGCAGGATATCCTGCTCGTTGACGCCTCTGACGTACAAAATGATCCTCGTTTCGTAAGTGCAAGCGAACGTGGAACCGTCGCTTCCCAAAGCGCGGGGGATCCAGACCTTGTGTAATTTTTTTTGCGTTTCAGGAAATATCTCTTGCATTTCCAGAACCGACATCCCATCTTGGCAACGCGACGTGGGAAGGCCACGTATGGGGGTCATGCCGGTTCGGCCGGTCATGAGTCTAGATTCACGTGGTAATGGAGCAGGTGCTCGTACCGTTGCGATCACGTCCCACGGTTCTCTCAGGAGACTTGTGCATTGACGTATTTCAATTTCTTCAAACCGAGTCTCGTAGCGACGATGGCTCTGCTGACGATGGCCGCGCTGGGGTTGTCCCGCACGGGCCATGCTCAACATCCCGCTCCTGTGGCCGCCGCGGCGCCGGCGGTTACTCCAGTGGCTGCAACGGCTGCGGCTGCTAAGCCGGCTACACCGGTTGCGGCTCCGGCTCAACCTGCAAAGCCCGCCGCTCAGCCGGCGAAGCCCGCCCCGGCGGCCGCGCAACCCGCGAGGTCGGCGGCTCCGGTGGTCTCGACGGATCCTTACGGGTTCACCAACTGGCTGAACGCCACGCGTGCGTCTTACGGCCTGGGCCCGGTCGGGTACGACCCGAACCTGGCGAACTGGGCGAATGTCAACAACACCCATCAGAATGCCTATGGAATGGGTCACCATGTGATGGGCCCTGCTCGCCGGCAGAATTCGGCGATGGGGAACTACGCGTCCGTCCCCGGGATGTGGATGGCCTCGCCCGCTCACCGCGCTGCCTTGCTCGATCCCTCGATCCGCTGGATCGGGATCGCCGGCATGGGCGCCTACTGGACGTTTAACGCCAACTAAGCCGCTTCGACGGTGAAGCGCTAACGTCCAGCCTAATCCTGACCCCGCCCCTCGCGCAAGACGCGGCCTCCGCGCGCAAGGATGCCGAACCTGACCCGACACGCTGCCGCGCGCACGTGCCGTCTGGAGTGCTTTGTTTCCGCCGGGGGGCGGCCGTGCTAACCTTGTCGTAAGTTCCGAAATAGAATTGGGTTATGGCAAATGTGAAGATGTCAGATGCAAGACGCCTGAGAAGGGTGACGGCATCGCATCGTTAGTGTGAACACTCGCATCCACTGTCTCCCATTCTGAATTTGCCATTTTGCATGCACCATTTTGCATTTGCCATCTTCCAT
Organism: Singulisphaera sp.; assembly: GCA_027451445.1. Classification (GTDB taxonomy): domain Bacteria; phylum Planctomycetota; class Planctomycetia; order Isosphaerales; family Isosphaeraceae; genus DAIDJG01. The sequence continues at coordinate 5,042 of DAIDJG010000063.1, read as the reverse complement.
CCACTCACAGAAACAGTCCCTCGCGAATTCGCCGTAAGATCTTGCTTTCCAAATCGTTATCGCGTCCCCGGTTGATGTACTGAATGGGGGCGGGGACCGGGCCGACGATCTCGCGACTGCGATTCACGGGGAAGTCGTTGTTGAACACCGCGCGGCCGGTCTGGGCCTTCTCGGGCTTGACCAGGTCTTCGAGCTCCTTGATCACCTGGACTTCCACCAGGAAACCGCCGCCGGGGGCGGGGTTTACGGTGACCACGGCATGGCGCCGGATCGTCTGCAAGGTCGACTCAAAGCGTTGCTCGAGCGTTACGGAGTCCCCTTCCCACGGCTCCAGCAGGGTCCCGCCGAGTTTGGGTTGTGTCACGATCTTGCGCGACAGCCGGTTCTCGTACGCGATGATGAAGTGTTGGTTGAGCGCTTTGACACACGCGAACCAGACCGCTTCAAAGTCCCCCGTAGGGACGAGCAGCGGGTTCTCGACCGGTGGCCGAGGGGCGACCAGTGCCGTGATGCTCTGCGAGAGCTCGGCACAGCCAGCCAACGCCAGCAAGGTTGGCGCCACGATTTGAAGCGCAATTCGCCTGACACGCCTCATGAGCAGTGCCTCGTCACCGAGTCGCCTGGCAGAACTCCGCCAACCCCAAGAGCTGAAGAAAGGAATTACGTTTCTGGGGCCGGAATCGGACCGACTGGGCCTCTGAAGACGTGCGGGCAGGGCGTTTTCCACGGGACTTCGCCCCTTGCGGCCCCCGGGTCGGCGCGGGATGGTGCCAATTTTCGTCCATTGTGGCAAGGCCGATCCGACGAGAATTGCGAACATGGCCTACGTTGCCTTTGGATTCCACTCGCCGACGCGCGTCGATGTCCGGGGTGCACGCGTTGAGTGAGGACCGTGTAGGCCCCGACGTCCCCCCAAAGCCACGAACCGCCATGTCTCAAATCGCCAAGGTTTCGCGCAAGCTCCACTTCTTGCCCCACAACCACCCAACGCGTGGAGCCGCATCCAAAAGCAAACGGCGGCGTAACACGGGGTGGCTGATCATGGCGGCCGAGGCGCTCGATCGTCTGTTGCCGGGCGACGAACCCCTGCACAAGTTCGCCTCTCAGGTTGAGTCGATCGTCGAGCCGGGCGAACTCGAGGAGGCTCTCGTGCGGCATGCCGTGCGCCTTTCCGGGGCCGCCCGTGCGGAGCTCTTCGTGGGCGTGACGCCGCGTTGGGAGACCGACACCGAAGATTCGTGGGAGCGCGAGCCCGCCGTGACGTGTGTGGCCACCTGGCCCTCGGTGCCGGACACGACCCCGCATCCGGAGGGTGCGCCCGCGCCGGCCGTTCTGAAATTGCCGCTTCGGTGTGGTGACCAGTTGCAGGGGCTTCTCCGGGTCACTGCACGCACGGCAACGCCCTGGCCGGCCCGCGTGGTGCGCCGGCTGACGACGCTTTGCACCCTGGCGGCGGCCGCCCGTCGAGGGCGCCGGCCCGTTCGCATTCTGCACGCCGAGTCGCTCTCGGAGACCGTCTCGCCTTTGCGCGATGAGGCCTTCTTCACGACCATGCTGCCGTACTCCCTGGCCCAATCCCAGCGCTACCGGGAGCCGCTCTCGCTGCTATGCGTCGCCGTGGACCGTCTGCCGTCGCTCGAACGAACGGGAGGCGCCGCCCAGGCCAGCGCGGCCGTGGAACACGCCGGCTTGACGATCGTGAAGACCCTGCGCGCCGGCGACGTCGTCGCCCGGCTCGACGACGACCACCTCGTTGCCCTCCTGGTCGGTGCGGCTCCGGGCGACGCCCTCGTCGTGGGTGAGGCCGTCCGTGCGACCATCGCGGCGCGCGGCTCGATGCCCGACGGACCCGCGTTGACCGTTTCGGTCGGCGTCGCCAGCTATCCGAGCAACGCCCACGACGGTCCGGCCTTGATCGCCCTCGCGACCGCCGCCCTGATCAAGGCCCAGTGCCTCGGCGGTGACCGCGTTGCCTCGATCTCGCCCCCGACTCCGACCACCTGGCCAGCCGTCTCCCGCGCCGGCCAGACCGGGAACACGAGGCGCTGAGCGAGGCGGATCAGAGGCGCGGGACGCGGCGATCGTGTGCCGCCTAACCGAAGACGGCCTGGCGCACGTGCTTCTTGCGCTGACATGTTTCCGCTCCTTCGCTGACCGTTGGTAGCGTCTCAAATTCCGCCCACCACCCTCGCTGCGCGGACAACGATCCGTATGATGGGGTGCGCTCGGTCCGCGGCGTCCGCATCCGGCGGTCGACCGTACGGAGCCGGCGCGACACTTCCCCAGGGTGGAGACACGTCGATGCAGTACGAATCGGCCTTCACGATGGACACCTCGAGCATCAAGTATGGGCCGGGGGTTTCGCGCGAGGTCGGGCACGACATGAGCCAGTGGGGCGTGCGCCGGGTGTTGGTGGTGACCGACCCCTACCTGGCCGGTGGCGCAGCGGTGGCCACGGTGCTTGAAGGTCTGCGGAAGGCCGGGCTCGATGCCGTGCTGTTCGACCGGGTTCGGGTGGAGCCGACGGACGCCTCGTTTCTCGAAGCCATCGCATTTGCGCGGGATGGGAAGTTCGACGGCTACGTCGCGGTGGGCGGCGGCTCGAGCATGGATACGGCCAAGGCGGCCAACCTCTACGCTACGTTTCCCGAGGAACTGCTCACTTATGTAAATCCGCCGGTGGGCCAGGGCCGGCCGGTCCCTGGCCGGTTGAAACCGCTCATCGCGGTGCCGACGACCGCAGGGACCGGGAGCGAGACAACCGGTGTGGCGATCTTCGACTACACGCCGTTGCACGCGAAGACCGGGATTGCCCATCGGGCGCTCCGGCCGGTGCTGGGCGTGATCGACCCGGACAACACCAGGACCCTGCCTCCCCAGGTGGCGGCGTGTGCGGGGCTCGATGTGTTGAGCCATGCAGTGGAATCGCTTACGGCTGTGCCGTTTCATCAGCGGCCCGCACCCGAGAACCCTGGGCTGCGGCCGGCCTACCAGGGGGCGAACCCAATTAGCGACGTATGGTCGATGCGGGCCATGGAGATGGTTGCTCGCTACCTCGTCCGCGCCATGAGCGATCCCACCGACGATGAGGCAAGGGGCCAGATGCTCCTGGCGTCGACCTTTGCCGGCATTGGCTTCGGGAACGCAGGGGTTCACCTGCCGCATGGGATGTCGTATCCGGTGTCAGGGATGGTCCGCGACTTCGTTCCCGCTGGCTATCCGGGGAAGCGCCCGCTGATCCCGCACGGAATGTCGGTCATCCTGAATGCACCCGCGGTCTTTCGCTTCACCGCGCCCGCGAATCCCCAGCGCCACCTCGACGCCGCGCGACTGCTTGGTGCCGACGTCGCCGGCGCTCGGCCCGATGATGCCGGTGAGGTGCTCGCGAGTGCGATCATCAAGCTCATGCAGCAGACCGGGATGCCCAATGGTCTGAAAGCGGTCGGTTACGGTCCCGACGACGTCGACGCCCTCGTGGCTGGCACGATCGTGCAGCACCGGGTGACCAAGCTCTCTCCTCGGCCCGCGAGTGAAGCCGACCTCAAGCAGATCTTCCTCGATTCGATGACGCTCTGGTAACAACGATCACCGCACGCATGCCGTCGATTCTGCAATGAAAGGATGAGAACGATGCGCCCCCTCATGCTGACGACGTTGGTGAGTCTCCTCCTCTGTGCCCGGAGCGTGCTCGCGCTGGAAGCGGTCGGCACCATCAAGAAGGTGGACGCGGAAAACCGCAAGATGGTCGTATTCGCGAACGGTCAGGATCGGAACCTGACGATCGCCGACGATGTAAAGGTTCTTGGCACCGACGGCAAAGAGCTGTCCGACGGCATCAAGTCGGCAGAGCTCAAGCCGGGCACAGTCGTGACCGTCACGGTCGACCCTCGCAATGGCCGGCCGTTGCTCCAGGCGCTGCGGCTGGGAAGATCCGCGACGGCTGGCAACAACCCGAATGTGCCCGTGCTGGAGGGTAAGCCGTCCGTGGGCATTAAACCGCTTACGGATATGAGCGCCACCGATACCTATAAAGGTGAGGACGGCGGCCTGTACGGCGGTGGCCTCAACGAGCCGCCCCCCGCACTGGCAGCGCTCGCCAGGGCCGAAACTGCCAAGATCGTGCCGCGTGATGCGCAGGGGCAACCGGCGCCCGACGGCAAGATCGCCGTGGTTTCGCTCAGCATGTCGAACGCGACCATGGAGTACTCGGCGTTCAAGTTGCTCGCCGACGCCGATCCCGCGAAGTCGCCCAACGTGGCGATCGTCGACTGTGCTCAAGGTGGTCAGGCCATGGCGCAGTGGGTCGATCCCCAGGGCCGCGCCTGGACCGAGGCGGACCGGCGGCTCGCCAACGCGAAAATCAGCCCCGAGCAGGTCCAGGTGATCTGGGTGAAGCTCGCGAACGTCCGTCCCACGGGTACGCTTGAGGAGCACGGCAAGAAGCTGGAGAAGGACACCACCGCCCTCCTGCAGAATGCCCAGCAACGCTTTCCGAACCTGCGGATCGCGTACCTCTCAGGCCGGATCTACGCCGGCTGGGCCAGCACGCCGCTCAACCCGGAGCCGTACGCCCATGAGGGCAACCTGGTGGTTCGCTGGATGATCCGCGACCAGATGAACGGGAGCCCCGACCTGAATCACGACGCGTCCAAGGGGACCGTCAAAGCACCGCTCCTGCTCTGGGGGCCTTATCTCTGGGCCGACGGCACCACGCCTCGCAAGACCGACGGACTCGTCTGGGAGCGCCGGGACCTCGCCGGCGACGGGACGCACCCGAGCGAAAGCGGTCGCCGGAAGGTTGCGGAGATGCTCCTGAAGTTCTTCGAAGAGGACCCGCACGCGAAGACGTGGTTCGTGAAGCCATGATGTTTCATAGCTCGTCTCAGGCCACGCTGCTCGTCGCGGGCCAGGCGCCGAGGATCGCCTCGTCAACGGTGGGATAGCATTCCAGGAGCATCGGCAGGCGCACCTGATCGAGGACCGCCATGACGCGGGCCTGCGTGCCGCCTATCCGGAGCGCGCCTCCGGTGCGGTCGAGCTTC
>DAIDJG010000062.1 GCA_027451445.1 Singulisphaera sp. | reverse complement strand
CCGTCGTCCATGTTCTCGAGCAGCGCCAGGCGTGGCCACCTCCTGGATCAGCCAGAGGAGCGGCCAGATTGCGTAGAGCAGCAGCAGGCTGAACTTGGTGAGCTGCGCGAGGCCAAGAAGAAGTCCGCAAAGCGCCGCTCGCCGCCACGATGGTTGTTTGAGGTAGAACCAGAATCCCAAGGTCGCCAGGACGCCAAACGAGCAGGCACTCACATCCGACGTGATCAACCGAGTGTGCGCGAGGATGTTCGGGCAAAGCACCCAGAGAACGAGACTGATGACACCTCCAGTAACGCCGTAAAGCTTCCTGGACCACGCAAAGACCGTCAGCGCGCCGACCAGCGAGAACAGCGGCATCAAGAGCCGCGCGCGGGTGAAGATCTCAAAGAAACTCGCGGAATTGATGAGCTCGAATTCATGCCCGAAGCCAGCCTTGTTCGGTGGCTCATGGAGCCAGTAGCGCGACCTGTACAGGGGGTCCATCACCAGCCCTGACCCGAGCACCGGCAGAGCGGCCACCAGTTTGAAGAGAGGCGGGTTGTGTCGGTAGAGCCGAAACGTGCCTTTTTGCCAGTACGTGATTCCGGCGGGCAGGTGAAGTACCTCATCAATGGTCGGGTTCTCACGCACGAGACTCCGGACCGCCAGGGTCAAATGGAGAGTCAGCAGCAACACAACGACCAGGATCACGCGCGTCCGGTTCCAGAACGGTGCGCGCTGACCTTCGGGTCTCGGTTCGGCCGGCGCGGGACGCTGAGCCGCGGGGCGGGCCGGGGAGGGGCTCGTACGGCGACTCATCTCTACCTCGCCAGGGGGTTCACCGAGTTAGGACTCGCCGACGAGCTTCCCGATCTTCTGGAACGACGCGCGAAGATCGTGGTAGAGCTGCCGATAGAGAACATACCCTCGATTGTAGAACATCTCTCCCTTGGGATCGACGCTGGTTCGGTCCTCGAGCCGGATGATCGCATCGCACGCCTCGGCGACGCTCGCGTAGCCGCCGGTTCCCACTTGCGCAAGGATCGCGACGCCGAGCGCAGGGCCTTCGGTCGACTGCAACGTATGAACGTCGTGCCCATACACATCAGCTTGAATCTGGCGCCAAAGTGGGTTGCGCGCCCCTCCGCCGGAGACGCGGATTTGATGGATGGCCGTGCCCATTTCGCGAATGAGCTCCAGACTGTCGCGCATCGCGTACGCCGCGCCTTCGAGGATGCTGCGGATCAAGTGGCCTCGTCCATGACGAACCGTAAGCCCGATCCAGGCCCCCTTGGCGTCAGGATCGAAGTGGGGCGTGCGTTCGCCGGTGAGGTAGGGGAGGAAGAACAAGCCCTCGGCACCAGGGCCAACCGTGGCGGCCTCGTCGGACAGGATGAAATAGGGATCAATGCCCCGTTCCTTCGCGAGCGCCATCTCCGCCTTGCCCAGTTCGTTGCGGAACCATTGCAGACTACCGCCCGCGGCGAGGACGACACCCATCACGTGAAATGCGCCCGGGACCGCGTGACAGCCTCTCTGAAGCCGGCCCAGAGGATCGAAGCCGAGCTCCGCGGTATGGGCGAAAACGACGCCCGAGGTTCCCATCGTGGCCGAGACGACACCCGGCCGCACGATTCCATTACCGACGGCGCCAGCCGGCTGATCGCCACCGCCGCCCACAACCGGGGTGCCCGGCTTGAGTCCCGTCGCGTTGGCACCTTGCCCGCTCACCTGCGACGACACTTCGGGGCTTTCATAGCACGGAGGCAAGAGCTTCGGGTCCAGATCCAGCTTCCCAAGCAGCTCAGTGCTCCAGCGCCGATTGGCAACGTCCAGCATCAGTGTGCCCGAGGCGTCGCTCACTTCCGTCGCGTAGGTGCCGGTGAGCCGATAGCGGATGTAATCCTTCGGAAGGAGCACCTGGCGCACGCGGTCCCACGCCTTTGGCTCGTGTTTGCGGACCCACAGAAGTTTGGGTGCCGTGAAGCCGGTCAAGGCCGGGTTCGCAACCATCCGCACCAGCGCCTCGCGCCCACCGGCGCGTTCCTCGATCTCGGCGCACTCGGCGGCCGTGCGTTGATCGTTCCACAGCAGAGCAGGGCGGATTACCTGGCCGGCGTCATCAAGAAAAACCGAGCCGTGCATCTGGCCGCTGAGCCCAATACCGGCAACGTCGTCGGCTTTGAAACGCCCTTGCACAAGCACTGCCTGGACGGTCTTGACGGTCGCGTCCCACCAGAGTTGCGGATCCTGCTCCGACCAGCCGGGGCGTGGGTGATCGCACGGGTACTCGGCCGATGCGGACGCGAGGATTGCACCCCGTTCGTCGATGGCCAGCGTCTTCGTTCCAGACGTGCCGATGTCAATCCCCAGCGTGACGCTCACGATGCGATCTCCCAACGCTCGCCGCATTTCAGGACGCGGGGTGTAACCCCCTCAGGCAGGCGCTTCGCCTCGTCCTCAAAAACGGCGACCGGGACAGTATTGAAAGTGAACATGTCGTAGTGATGAGGCACAATGTAACGAGGTTTGACTCGGCTCGCTAGGTCGACCGCCTCGGCGGCCGACATGTTTCCGGGCACTCCTCGCGCGGGATCCCGACCATTGATCGGCAGGAAAAGCACGTCGAAGGATGCGGGGCCGAGCCAGTCGTCCAGGCCGTCGTAGGCCACGCTGTCGCCACTATGATACAGCCTCAAGCCCTCGGTCTCGATGACGAACCCCAAATAAAGATGGCGTCCGCGGTCATCGGTGTCGAGCCCTTCGTGCGCGGACGGGATCGCCCGGATCCGAAACCCGGCAAGCTCGAATACCGAGCCCGCATCGAGCGGAATGAGGCGATCGGCCGGAAGTCCGAGGGAGAGCGCATGGTCGAGGAGAGATTCGGGGAGGCCCAACTTCGCAGCAGGCGAGGCGGCGAGGAGGTCGGGGACCGTCCCGGGATCAAGGTGGTCGGAGTGCTTGTGGCTGGCGAGGATGAGGTCCACGCCCTTCAACTCGTGCCCGCGAAAGGGGGCGGGGGTCATGCGGATGTGGGGCTTGGAGGTGCCGGCGTATTTTTGGGTGAGGTGTTCGGAAAGGTAGGGGTCGACGACCAGGGTTGCGCGTGGCGACTTAATGACATAGCCGCTTTGGCCGAGCCACCACACGGCGAGGCTTCTTGCCGATATCCGTTCTGCGCCAATCTCATCGAGGAGTTGCGCGCCCGGGCGAAATGGTTTGATCATCGTTCTCGGGTGGTGTTGGAGGCGCAGAGAATGAGTGCGTTGGAGAAGGAATCGCTGGAAGCACCGGTATCGGGGTCAATGGACGAGGCCTGAGTACAGTCTCGGGCATTAGCAGGTAAAAAACGAGAAAGGATACGACCCAGACAGTTACCAGGGCACATCCGAAGCGAACGATCCATGCCAGCTCCGACCGCTACTCCACTGAGCCGGTGTCGAGGATCCCCGTCAATTGGAGCTTTCCTGACAGGCCGAACACCTGGAGCGGAACGACCGGCCGCCAAATGTGATGAGAGCGATCAGCCGGACTCGGAGAAACGTCAAATTCCGCGTAATCAAGCCTCACGAGTCTATCTCAACCCCACGGTTGCGGAAATGTCTGGGTATGCCCTCGTAGATCAAGTCCTCGTAACCGAGGCGTTTCGCCTCCGCACACACCTCTTTCAGAGTGTTTGCTGAAAGAACGATGCGAAGTCCGTCAGGCGACCAGGCGATCCACTTCCCAGCAAGCGCAAGGGGCACGGACTCACGATGTTGGATCTCGATTGCCTTCCCTCGCTTGCGCCTCGGACGTCGCCTGAAGCGCGACATCAGCGTTTCCCAGCGCTCCTCGAGGGATAGACGGCGACTGTTGCTCTCCGCGTTTGAATACAAATGCGACATGGGACCTCCTGGCGACTCAGTGTCTCCCACCAATCATGCAGGAAGGTCCCAAGCGACGCCTATTTCGATTCGTCCACGAGATCAACATTGTCAATCCGGCAAACGACATCCTGAAAATCATCATTTGTCGAATATTCCCATCCGATCAAATAGCTATGCGGGATGATCTTCCCCGTCGCCTTATCCTTGTTCGGATAGATCATGGCCTTGTACGGCTGTTTTGCCAGACGCTGGTTGACGGCAGCCACGACCTGGGGCTGCGTGTAGACGCCGCCATCCGTAAAGCCGTCGTTTCCCGCCCAGACTCCAAACGGAGCGTCACCCGGATCGAAGGATGTTTTGGATCCTTCGGCGAGCGTTGGCGGGAGGTTCTTGCCGGTTTGAAGGTCCTCGGTCGTGTTGCGCTGGGTGTACGACCATAGGTCGTGCTTGTTGGGCGACTTGTCGCTCGGCCCGGGTGTGTACCAACCACCGCGCGTGGTCGTTACCAGTCCCAGGGCGATGACGGGCGTGTAGGTGATGGGCCCTGAACCGGCTCTCTTGAACAGGCCGGGCGTGGCCTCGGGTGTGGTCTTCACGGGATTCAGCAGGTCGTCGAACATCGAAAGTCCATAGCGTTCCTTCAAGATCACGTCCCAGTTCGGCTCCATCGGACCGGGTGCCACCTTGGGCTGTTTCGGCGTTTGGGCATAAGAACTAGCGCTCAACAGGAAGAACGCAACGAACGCGATCCGTGGTGTGTGTGCCATGCGATGACTCGGGCAGGTGTTGGTGAACGTCAACAGTGCTTGAAACCCTGAATTCTGACGGCCCCTCAATCTAACACCTGGTTTGTCCCAGGCAAGGGACGGGTGTCGGTTGAAGAGCCGCCTTCGGCCCTCCCTTTCATCCTGCGCCACACTTCTGCAACGCAGCAAAGGGCGAGAAACACCAGCGATGCGATTGTGATGAACCCTCCCACTCGGAACGATGCCGGCCGGTACGTATAGACCAGATGGTGCTTTCCCGAGAGGACACCGGCCCCCCGCATCATGCGGTTGGCGCGGTAGACGGGGGCGGGCTTACCGTCGATCGTCAGGGTCCAGCCCGGATAATAAATGTCGGCCAGGATCACGACGCCGGGCGAGTCGAGCGAAACATCGAGCTCAACTTGCTGCGAGTCGTGCCGCGTGACTTTGACCGTCTCGGACTCGCGGACGGGCGACCCACGAAGGTAGTTGCGGAGCTCGATGGCACTGAGCTGGTCGAGCCAAACAACGGTTCGAGGGTCATGCACCTGGCGCCCCAGCTCGTTCCAGAGCACATCGCCCTGGTAAAGCATGTCCATCATCGGCTCGGCGCGCGACTCGCGGTCGAGTCCCTCGATCGGTCGCGTGCTCCGTACGCTGTGGACCACCCAGGCACGCGGGTAAGCGGCAAGGTTGCGCAGGATCTGGTAGTCGACTCGCTCCGACCACTCGATTTGTTTCTCTCGACCCGTTGCCCCCTCGAACTCGTCAAGCGGTGGGTAGACTCGCTCGGAGTCGGGCAGAAACGAGGCGATCCCCCGATGCTCTTCCTTCCAGCGCGCGACATACGGAATCACGAAGTAGCGCGTATTCCAGAGGTCGTAACCCCGGCGCGTTGCGACGACCATCTTTTCGCCGACGGGCGCACCCAGCGTACGCGCAAGTTGCTCACTCGGAATCCGGTAGAAAGCCGCGAAAAACCATTCGTAGTCGTACAACTCGGCCACGCCGAGCGTTCTCGTGTATTCGACGCCCCAGCCAAGCCCGTACTTCGGCTGGATCGTCGCGCGCTCCCAACGCACCAGGTCGCGGACGCGGTTCGACGATGGCTCGAGCCTCCAGGCAATCGGATCCCAGACCGGCGTGCGATGAATCCGGAACGGTCCCTCCGCGGGTTTCTCACGCTCGGCATCCTCGATCCGTTTGATGAGCTCCGGTTTCCCCTCCAGGTCGGATTGGGGCACCGTGAGCACGATCCGGACATTCGCCAGCGCGAGGTCCAGCGTCAGCACGATCATGATGAGCGCATCGTACCGCTGAACTCGCCCACCGCGTCCCAGGCGAAACAGGACGAAGGCAAACGCGCATGCGATGACCGCCGAGTGAACGAGCGACCGTACAGTCTCTTGAAAAGCACCAGCGGCATCGAACGGCCCAAACGATGAGGCGAGCTTCGCGCCGTTTTGGGAAAGTGTTCGAATGAATGAGCCTTGCTGCGATAATCCGAGACCCGCGAGGAAAAGGCTGACCAACGCGAGCATCAGGGCGAGCAGAAGCACACGACGGGTCTGCCCCGATCGGGCTGAGTCCCAACCGATCCCGGCCAATCCAGCGACGGCGAGCGCCGTGAAGCTCAAGAGCTTGCTGGGAAAGCGGAATTGCTTGAACCCGGGCACGATCGTCGCCAGGAACCAGTAGAGACTACCGTCACCATCGCGGAGGTTCAGGTCCTGGCGCAAGGGCGTGGTGTCTTCAGGATCGTGGGGGCCGACGAGGCTACGCACTTCGGGGTTGAATCGTCCCCACCAGATCGGGCTCGTGTACTCGCCGAACGCCAGCACGAGGCTCAGAACGCCAACGATCGACAACCACACGCGCCAGGGAGGCCCGTTGCGGACGGCGAATGCAGCCAGCGCGAGCAGAATCGTCGGCCCGCCGAGATAGAGCGAGGGAACCCAGATCTTCGCACGAACGACCCCTGTGTAGACGATGGGAAGCCAGCTTCGGTTGCCGCGAAAGAGCGTGCCGAAGGCGTTCGGCCATAAGAACTCCACGAGCCGCACCGGCTCGAGGCTGAAGTGGTAAATGTCATGCACGGCGACATCAGCCGCGCGGGCGCTTTGTCGTGTGAACTCAACGACCGGAAAGAGTTGGACGGCGGTCAGACCGATCGCAAGCACGGCCGAGGCCGCGAGACCGACCAGCATGGGGAAGAGAACCACCCCCGCGCGACCGCGTCGCCAGCGAAGAAAGATATTCAGCCCGGACAGGCCCCAGGCCAGGGCAACTCCGAGCGGAACGTAGCGCATCCAGGGCAGGGCTCGGACCGGTGGACTGAGAGGCGAGGGTCGGAAGCGAGGCAGCCAGTGGGCCAGAAACAACGTCAGCACCACCCAGGCCACCAGGAGGACGAGACCCACCATGATGACCGGAGCGAATCGAAATGCGACCGCGCGGTCGCGTTGCTTGCGCGCCCAGGTCAAGCCAATCGCGTACCCTCCCGCGCAGAGACCCGTCACGTAGGCAATTTCCGGGTCGCCCCCGAGAGTTTCGAGGGCGAGGACCACGGCAAGCTCCAGCAGCCCCGCGCGTCGACCGAGCCGCAGCCAGCGATCGACGGCTTGGAATCCCCAGGGGAGCCATGCGGCGCCGACCAGATAAATGATGTTGCAGTACTGAAATAAGATCGGGGCACCGAACGCGTAACTCAGTCCGGCGAGGCCCGAACCCGTCGGGCTCGTTCCCCAGTAGCGAAGCAGCCGGTATGTGCCGGCGAAGGCGATCAACGTGTGAACCACCACGTACAAACGGGCAGCCCACGGATAAGGGAAGGCGGCATAGATCACCTTTAGCGGATAGAGGACGGCCGCCGTCGGGTTTCCCAGCAAGGGCATCCCGCCGTTCTCCTCCGGCTCCCAGAGCGGCCATCGGCCTGCATTCCAATCGTCCTGGACGCGCTGGTAGAGCGGGTAATAAAAGTGCGCGGCGTCGCGGTAGCCAAATTGCTCACCTTCGAACAACGCCCGTTCAAAGCATGCTAGGCCTAATACCGTCAGACAACAGATGATCAAGATTCTGGAAATATGATCACGCATAGAGAGCTTTCCCCCATCTCTTCGCCGGGCGTGAGATGATGTATCGAAATCGTGATATCCGCCCGTTGAGGAGGGTTTCTATCGTAGCATGCCACTATCCTCGACTGGAAACGCCGCCCCGCGCAAAGAAAAGGCCCGGAGGACTAAGCCTCCGGGCCTAACGAAGCTCGTCACTCGGTTGAACCCCCGTCGCTCAACGTGATTCCACCAGGTGGAACGCTGGCTTGGCGGCGGAGAAGGTCAATGCGGATGCCGGGTTGGGAGTCTGACCGTCGGGGCCGGCGGGCAGCTTGGGAAGGGGCACCTTGATGATTTCACCGGTCAATGCCTTCATGAACGCGACGACGTCGGCTTTTTCCTGATCGGTGAGGTTCAGCTTCTTGATGTCCTTATCGAGGTAGGGGTTGGGGTGGCCGCCCTTGTTGTAGTGCTCGACGACCTCTTCAAGCGTCTTCAGGCTGCCGTCGTGCATGTACGGAGCCGTGCGTGCGATGTCGCGGACGGTCGGCGTCTTGAAGGCGCCAATTTCCTTGTCCCAGCGTGCCCCGATGGGCGTCACGGACCAGCGACCGCGGTCCTTGAAGTCTTTCTTCTCGGGATCCCAACCGATGCCGAGGTTGTGGAACTGCTCGTCTGTGAAATTGAAGCCCACGTGGCATGAGGTGCAGTCGGCCTTCTTGAGGACGACGTTGGTCTTGAAATCGTCGTCCCCGCTGAGACGCAGACCGAAGAGCACCATGCCCCGCTTTTCGCTATCCGACAGGGCGTTCATGTCGCCCGATTGGTACTTGTCGTACTTCGAGTTACCCGACAGAGCAGTCGCCCGTTCGAACGCCGCGATGGCCTTCGCCATGCCGTCGAGCGTGACGTCGGTGCCAAAGACCTTCTGGAATTGCTCGCGATAGCCGGAGATTCCGCGCAGGCGCTCCACAATCTGCTTGTACGTCTGTTTGCCCATTTCAATCGGGTTCTGAGGCGGACCCTGCGACTGTCCTTCCAGTGAGGGAGCGCGTCCATCCCAGAACATCGTCTTACCGTAGGCCGTGTTCAGGACCGTCGGAGCGCTCCGGCCTCCTTTCTGACCATCGATGCCCGTCGCCACGGGGGCGTTGTCGGTCCATCCTTTCTCCGGGTTGTGGCAACTGGCGCAGCTCACGGTGCCGTCGAGAGAGATTCGAGGCTCGAAGTAGAGCTGTTTCCCTAGTTCGACCTTGCCCTTCGTGAGGGGGTTAGCGGGGGGAACGTACACGTTGAGCGTCAGGGCTTGCAGCCCTCGGGGGATAACGGGCGTGAACGGTTCATCCTTGATCAGCTTCTCGTTCGAAATCTGCCAGAGGTACTCGGCTGGGCTCGGGCCGGAAAGCGCCTCGCCCCCTTTCTCCTCTTCCTTGACGTTCTTGGGAACGCCTTTCTTGTCGATCACGGTCTCAGGGGTCACAACCTTTCGCTTTTCCTTCCCGTCCTTGGCCTGCGCATCAACGGCGGCGAGGGAACCCGTCGTCGGGATCGAAGGCAGGGACTGGGGGATGTCACCTTCACCTCCGCAACCAGCCAGGAGGAGAGGAGTCGCCAGCGCGAACGAAGCTGCGAATCCAAAGATTGGGCGCATTCGAGGAAACTCCCATCAAGAGACCGAAAAATTTGCGGTCTGATCAAGGTAGGACGACGCCAGGGCGTAGCAGAACGGCTCGTCCAGACGACTGAACTGGACGGAGAGCGCGTGGGTGTCTCGAGGGCACGACCTTCCGGACTAAGGTTCGGCCTGCGAATCCGATGGCAAGCGACGTTACTTCTTCTTGGCGAGCAGCCCTTCCGCGTTGCGCTGGGCGGTCTCGATAAGATCGTCCCAGTGCCGATCGACGTAGCTCGGCGGGCCGCCCTTCAGGGCAACGTGCTGAGCGACGTCAATCGTATCGATCATGTCGATCGCATCCCACGGGCAAACCTGTGCACAATGCTTGCAGCCAATGCAGCGGTCAAGGTCAACGTCACACCAGGTTTGCAGGCTGGCGTGTTCCTCACCGGGGACTTTGTAAATGCAATCGACTGGGCAGACCTCGAGGCACGCCTCACAGCCGGTGCAGCCGTCGGCATGGATCACCGCCAGGATCTTCGGGATGACCTTTCGCGGTTTGCCCGCGAGGGAAGCAGCAGCCATAGAAAGTGTCCTGGGAAGACAACATGACTCGCGCCGATTCTGCCGAGTCTTCTTTACGGAGGCTCCGTGTGGGTAAGTTCCCGGCGAGGCCCCTCAATGTAGCCGATCCTGGTGCGCTCGGGAACCAGCGGAGCGCTCTTTTTTTACCGGCCAGTCTGGGAGACAGCTCCCCTGGCCATCACTATCAATAATCATTATCGAAAACTCGTCCTCCAGGGTCAAGCGTGAGGCGGGGCATTCCCCGAAATTCGCGATGAAAACGATCCCCCGAATTGGCTTGACAGGTGAGCAGCGCGTTGTGGTTGGGGCGAACAATCGCATCACTTTCGCCGATGAGCGCATGCCGGCCGTGCTGGCAACTCCTTGGCTCGTCGCCTACCTCGAATACTCGGCGCGGGATGCGATCGCAGGGTGCCTCGAAGATCACGAACGAAGTGTAGGCACGTTCATCGAGGTCGAGCACCTGGCGCCAGTCCCCGAGGGGTTCACCGTGGTGTGCAAATCCCGGGTGATCCATGTTGATGGTCCAGTCGTCACGTTTCAAGTCGAGGCGCACGACGGAACCGAACCCGTCGCGAAAGGATTACACCGGCGTCGCGTCATCGATGTGGACCGGTTCGCGAAACGGGTGCGACGGAAGCGCGGAGAACTGCGATGAGTCGCGGCTGATTCGAGCCAGCTTGCGATCCTCAATGCTCAGGAGTCGGACTCTCCGACGACGCTACTGCGGATTTTTCCGATCCGGAGCCGCGCTTGGACCGATACCCGAGAAACCATTTGACCGCCGACTGCATGATTCCGCCATCGAGGGGTGAGGCGTTGAACTGGCTCGCGAGATTGCGTACGAGGCCGGCGTGGGTCGGGTACGCGTGAGACGTTCGCGCCAAATCGGCCAGCGTGAGGCCGTGCTCCATGGCCAGAACAAACTCTTGCAAAACGAGGCTCGCATTGTCGCCGACGATCGAAGCACCGAGGATCTTGCCGGCATTGGTCGCGATCACCTTGGCGAATCCCTCGGTGCAACCGTCGATGCGCGCCCGATCGAGATCGGAACAGAGTGTGCGAAAGACGCACACGTCGCCGTGTGATTCACGGGCGACGGCTTCCTTGGCCCCACAAGAGGCGACTTCGGGGTCCAAAAAGGCGACGCGCGGCAGTGCCGAATAATCAATCTTCTTGGGAATGCGAAGCACCGCGTTCTGAACGGCGACGGCCGCTTCGCGCTCGGCGGAGTGTGACGATTCGTGGCGCTGGAGCACGTCACCGACGGCGTAGATCCGATTCGCGGACGTCTGGAGGTACTCGTCAACGGCGATTCCATGCTCGGGATCCGCATGAACGTGCACGGCGTCCAGATTCAAGCCTTCGATGTTCGGTCGCCGGCCCGTCCCGACAAAAATATCGGAACCGGCCGCCTCGAAAGCGTCGTTCGACGCCCTCTCCCTGAACTGGAGAACCTTCTGACCGTTCCGCGACGAGACTCGGGTTATCTCGACTCCGGTCTTGATCACGATCCCGTCGGCACCGAGCACGGTCTCGAGTGTCTCCGAGACCTCGGGATCCTCGTCCGGCAGAATGTGCGCGGGTTCGGCGATCAGCTTGACCCGGGTGCCCAAGCGTGCAAAGGTCTGTGCAAACTCGACGCAGATCGGCCCAGCGCCGAGAATGACGAGGCTCTCCGGACGCTCCTCGAGTTCCCAGATCGACTGGCTCGTGAGGTAACCGACATCCGCCAGTCCTGGGATCGCCGGGACGGCGGGGCGGGAACCGGTGGCGATCACGAATCGCTGGGCTTCGACGGCGGTCCTGGAGTCGACAAGGACCGTATCGTAGGACGCGAAGGCGGGTTGGCCGCGATACACATCGATGCCTTCGGCACGAAGCGAGTCGCCGGAATCGCCGCGGGCGAATTCCGCGACGACCGCGCGGACTCGCTTCATGACCGCCGCGAAGTCGATCTCCGCGGGAGGCGTCTTCACTCCGAACCGGTCCGAGGTGCGCACCAGGTGGGCGATCCGGGCCGCCTGGACCAATGCCTTGCTGGGCACAGCGCCCGAATACGTGCACTCCCCGCCGAGGTGTTCCTTCTCAATCAACGCGACCCTGGCCCCGATGCGTGCCGCAGCCGCCGCAACGCTCAAGCCGCCCGATCCGCCCCCGAGCACCGCAAGGTCGTACATAACGCACTCTGCCCGCCAGGTGATTGAAGATCGGCCCGATCCCAGTGGTCAATGGCCTTTGGTGGATTCGCACTATACACTCTGTGCGATTGCCAAGCCACTCGTGACCGTAATTGCACACGTGCATCAATGTCCGGTCACACAGGATTCGACGGGCAGCCGTCTTATCGGAGGCGGTACGGTTAGGTAGGAAATCGGTCGAACAGGTGTTACATGTCAAGAAAAGTCGCTGTCTTCTGGCCCGGAGACTACCGGGCGAAGCCGAATGAATGGGCGTTGCCGCAGGCGCAACAAACCACAGAGCAACTTCTGGCAGCCCTGAGAAAGTTGGGCCGCACCCCGTATGTGGTCGACGGTTTTTTGACCCGTCCCGACCAGGCGATCGCGAAGCTCGGGCCGATCGACGATCCGATGGTCGGCGTTTTCGTTCACTGGACTTATGCGCCTCACACGGTTGATGGCGTCGTCGGCAAAGAAAATCCGCTCCTGCTGGCCTCCAATTTCTCGGGGACCTGGCCGGGGCTCGTCGCACTGCTCAACACGGGGGCTTCGCTCGAAAGCGTGGGCCGGGCTGCGTCGCGCGTTTGGACCGATGCGCCGGACTGGACGGCCGACGCGCACTTCATGGAACGGCTCGATGAGTGGTGTACCACTGGCCGGATCGGTTATTCGTCGGGCGAGCTCCACGCCGCCCGCGCGGTGAATGCGGCGGCGGTCAAGGTCGCCGAACAGGTCTTGGCCGACATCCGGCACAAGCGAATCCTGGCACTGATGCTCGGCGATACGTCGATGGGTATGATCAACGGTTACCTCGGCCCGAGGCTGCTCTATCCCATCGGTTTCAGCGAGCACAAGGTCGATCAGGCGTGGCTCATCGAGCGTTCGCAGGCCGTGAGCGCCGAGCGGGTGGAGGATGCCTTCAAGTTCGTCGTGGATCGCGGCGTGCAATTCCATTGGGGAGAGGCTGACGCTGCGGACTTCACCGCCGAGTCAACGCGCGCGCAGCTTCGCTGTTATCTCGCGGTGCTCGACCTGCTCGATGAGTTTCAGGCGGACTGTCTCGGATGGCAGTATCAACTCGGGCTCTTGAAGCTCCTCCCGCCGAGCGATTTTTGCGAGGGGCTGCTCAACTCGCACGCCCGTCCTGAGGGGAATGGACATGTCGTGATCACCAGCACCGAGGCGGACCAGGGAAACCTTGTCCCCATGGAGTTGATGAAGCGTCTGCTCGAGGCGAAGGGCGAGCCCGGGACGGTGATGTTCCATGACGTGCGGTGGGGAGCTCGGCACGACGGGCGCTGGCTGTGGGTGCTCCTGAATTCAGGAAGCTGCGGTGCGTATGCGTTCAACCACGACTTGACCAGCCTCAAAGGGGTTCACAGTTTCCGTCAGCCTGCCGGCTATTTCCCGGTCCCGGGAGGAACTTTTGCGGGAGTCAGCCTGCCGGGTCTGCTCACGTGGGCCCGGCTCTGGATCGATCGGCGCGGGGAACTCGTGATGGATGTCGGCCGGGGCGAATCCGTCGCCCTGCCGGAGAACGTGCGCGAGGAGTGGTGGCGCGGGACGACCCGGCAGTGGCCGTTCATGGCCGCGGATCTGGGCTGTTCGATGGAAACGATCATGGCCCACTACATGAGCAACCACATCGCGGTGGCCTACGGCGACATCTTCGGTGAAATGGTCGCGCTGAGCCAGTCACTCGGGATGCGCGTGCGGATTTTCGCTCACTGAGCGAGGAGAAAGACCACACCGATCGAGGTGTGGTCATTTCCCGATCGAAATCTGATGATCACTTCGTCGGTTCGTCTGCCTTGGGTTTTTCGGCCTTTTCCGGCCCCTTCTCAGCGGGTTTGGCCGCCTCTTTTTCGAGTTCGGCAGACGTGGGAGGAACCGGCTTGCCGAGCTTCTCGAGATAATACGCAATCAGCGGCCGATTTGTGGAATCAGGCGCGAGGGTCAGGGCCTTGGTGAAGTGCTCAGCCGCGGCCTCGGGCATCCCCCATTCGAGCTGACACATGGCTGTGTCAAATTCCCAGGTGGCCTGAAGCCCGATTTTTGGCGGAATCGACAAGAGGGTGCTGACCGTCCCCTTGGGATCCCCCTGCAGGATCGATCGCAACTCGACGAGCGCGCGATACGTGCGATCGTAACGCACCTGCGGGATGGCGCGCTTTTCCCAAAGAATCGCGGCGTCCTCGTAATTGCCCAGCAAGAGGTAAACGCGAGCCTGCCGATCGGTGGCGGTACCCGGCTCGCTTCCGGGTGCCATGTCGTCGGCTCCGCCGGCACCGAGCAGTGCCGCGGCTTTGTCCGGCTGACCCGTGTCGCAGTAGAGGTCGACCAACTGTGGTTTCACGATGGCGGGACTGATGTTGGTCCGTTCGGCCTCTTCCAACTCCTGGATCGCAATCCCGTGGAGGCGTTGCTGAATAGCGACCTGTGCGCGTTCGAGCGGCCCCGCCTGTCTTTCGATCGTGAGCTCGCTCAACTGTTCCTGAACCGCCTTGACCACTTTGTCGAGCTCGTTGAGCTGCCTGGCCATTTGCGTCTCGACTTCGGGCGCGAAGTCTTTTGGTTTCTTCCCAGCCATGACGATCTGAAGCTGGTCGCGAGCCATGTCCAGGGAATTGACGCTGAGGAAGAGTTCGACGAGTTCGAGGCGGAGCGACTGGAGTATACGTCGCTCTTGCTCCGTTCGAGGCGGCGGCGTGGTTTGGATCGCGTAGTTGAGGGCGGTGACGCGCTGCCGGTAACGCTGCATCAAAACCGCCGGGTTGATTGGGAGCCGGCTCAACAGGCCGGCATTCTCCGGCGTCAGCTTGATCCCCTGAAGCAGTGCTGTCTCCTCAATCATGAGGAGCCGGTAACATTGATTGAGATACCGATATGCCGCAGGGTCGTCCGGCTTCAGCGCGAGCGCGGTGCGCGCCTCGCGGATCGTCATGATGCATTGCGCGGGGCTAGGCATGGAGGGCGCGGAGCTGTCGAAGTTTGTGCCTTGGAACATCCGTGCCGCGGCTTCGTCATGCGGCTGCGGCCGGAGGCGCAGACGGGTGACGAACCATTCATCCATCAAGCCGACTTCCGTAGGCGGACGATCGGCGGACGGAATCGGTTTCGTTCGGCGGTAGGCCATCGCCTCAGGGTCGAGGCGATTCGCCCGGAAGTACGCCACATCGGCCTCGGCCACGGTTTCGCCGGCGTCTGCCCGGCCGAACATGTAGGTATTGCCGTCGTCGTAAAAGGGAATCCAGTCGGGGCTCTGTCGCAATTGCTCGTAAGTAATGGGTGACGATGGCACGTCGAGCATCACGACGCTGATGTTGTACTTGTCGAGGAGTGGCTTCCACTTCTCCTTCTCGTTGGTCTTCAACGCAACCCGGATCGCTTGCAGTTCATTCACGAGGCTCTGTGGAAACAGGTTGGGGCGGCTGTCAATGAACGAGGCGCGCGCGGGATAGGCCCGCCAGAGCAGGGCGTCGCCCTGGTGGCGCGAGGTGTTGAGGACCCTGCCTTTGATGGGGGCGGTCTTCAGGTAGTCGGCAGCCTCGAAATCGAAGTTATCGGGGTCGAAGCCGAACCCACTGCGGACGTCGCCGTAAAGACTGCCGTAGCCGGAAAGGTGGCGGAACAAGACGAGGGCAAGCAGGACGATCGTGACGGCTCGCCCGCCGGTCGACCAGACCGCCCAGCCCCGACCGAGCCGCCCCTGGGCGCCAAAACGGTCCTGGTACCACTCCTGACCATTGAGCGCGAGCGTTGCCGCGAAGATCACGGCAAACTCGCCGCTGTAGCGCATCATGTAACCCCAGAGCGCAGCGGCCAGCGAGTACATAAGGAACCGGCTCAGCGAAAATCGTCGCAGGTTCACGAGGAACGATCCCAACCCGATGCCGACCACGATCAGGTAATACGCGAGCAGGAGTTGAGCAACCGGGCTCGTTTGCTGGCTTTCCTTGATCTCCCGTCCAAAGAACGAGATCTGATCGAGAGTCAGGGAATCGGTCTTGGGTTGAAAGGCCGTCCGCAACGGAGCCGCCGCCGCACCGAAAACGTGGTAGACCGACGGGTTGAGGAGACATGCCGCCGCGCACGCGGCCAGGATGACAAGCCCGCGCCCCAAACCTGGACCCGGACGTACGGGAGTCCCATCAGCATTCGGAACACTCGACCCACCGCGGTCAACCAACCCGATCACCGCGACAGCGAGAATCAGCAACCCCTCCAGGAACGAATCGTCGATGTTGGCCCACAGAGCAAACAGCGGGATCAGCGCATAGATGGCGTTGCGGCGCCCACCGTCGAACGTCTTGTAGAGAATCAGGAGTTCAGCCGCGAGCAATAGCAACCCCCACGTCCGCGCGGAAACTTCACCAGGCCCGGCAAGCCCGCCGAGCATGATGCCGAGCGGACTGTAAAACGCGCCCAGAGCGAGTGCCGCACAAATCGCGCACCACCACAAACCCGGCCCCCGCCTTCGAATGCAGAGCAGAAGCCACACCGTGGCCAGGCGTCCCAGCGCATTAATAGCCACCAATGTGCGCGCACCGACTTGCTCGGCCCACTTGATCGAACCGCCGGGATCGGTGGGATCGGAGGAGATCAAACCTGAAGCGAACTTATAGAGAGCGGCTTGCGATAACTCGAAGAGCCAGGGAATGTTAACCCACCGCTTTCCCTCGACCGTGTACGAAAACGAATCGACGGTCATCGGCTTGCCCGCCGTGGCCATCGCCTCGCCGGCGCGGAGCAGCGACCAGATCGATGAGTTGCCGATCATGTTGGCGGCGACAAAGAACGCGAGGACCAAAACAAGACCCGCGACGAACAGGTCGTAATACGAATTCCATTCCACGACGCGTTCTGGCGTCCACGGCTCGGGCTCCGGCGCCTGTTCTGCTACAGTTTCAGGCTCGGGGATCGTTGGCGATGCTGGTTCGCTCATCTGATTGATCACGACTCGGAATAAGGTGGAGGATGGAAGGCCGCCGGTTGCGTACCCAGGGCGCACCGGGAGCCAAAGATGATCCTATGCTAGAAGTCGCCTCCGGGAGCGGTCAAGGGGGTCCCCTCTCCATCGAACCCCCGCTACGTTGACTTCCCACTCCCCTCACCTAGAATGCGGAAGTCTCTGTGAAGACAAGGCGAAAACTCGGCAAAACGCCCTGTTGTTTGAACGAGAATGACCATGAGACTCCTGACCGCAATTCCGGTTTACAACGAGGAGGCTCACCTCGAGCCCGTCCTCGCGGAAGTGTTGCGGTACGCCGGCGACGTCCTGGTCGTGGACGATGGCTCGACGGACCGCACCCCCGAACTGCTGCGCGGGTTTCCTTCGGTTCAGGTGATCCGCCATCCCGTCAATCGAGGATACGGCGCCGGGCTACAGAGCGCGTTCGAACGGGCGATCGAGGGGGGATATGACGGTCTGGTCACGCTGGACTGCGACGGCCAGCACGAGCCCTCGATGATCCCCGCGGTTGCCGCCCGGCTCGATGATGCCGACATCGTTTCCGGCAGCCGGTATCTTGCAGTCTTCGACCCCTCGCAGAAACCTCCCGAACAGCGCAGGCAAATTAATGTTGAGGTGACGCGCTGGCTGAACGACTGCCTGGGTTTTGATCTCACGGATGCCTTTTGCGGGTTCAAGGCCTATCGAACGTCAGCGTTGCAGAAGCTATCCATCACAGACGACGGGTACGCCATGCCGCTGCAAGTGTGGGTCCAGGCGGCCGAGCATGGGCTTTCGATCGTCGAGATCCCCGTTCCGCTGATCTATTTGGACGAGTCACGAGCGTTCGGCGGTGCGCTCGACAACGCGGAATATCGGCTGAACCATTACCGCGCGGTGTTTCGCGAAGCCCTGAAGCACGCCAGGCTCGAAGTCGCTGGGGGATGCTGTTGATGAAGCCTCACCGCCTGCGCGCACCCGCGGCCGACGGCGCAATGCTCGCGGAGCCCCCACTCTCCGCGGCCACCGGGCTGCTCAACGCCAATGCAACGCGCATGAGCGGTTGGAATTACGACTTCCAGGGGCGTACCTTCACACGGCTCCGCTCTATGGTACGTGCTCAGGTCCTGGAACAAGCGCGGGCCTATCACGTTCAAGGTGGCCTCGATCTTCCCGGTCAGGGTGCGACGTTCGAGAGGGTGGTCTGTACCGGGCATCAGCCGGAGTTATATCACCCCGGGGTCTGGGTGAAGAACTTTGCGGTTGCGCGGCTCGCCGGCGAGCATGAGTTCACCGGGTTGAATCTGATTGTCGACAACGACATCCCCAAGTCCGCTTCGATTCGAGTGCCGTACCATAGCGGTACGCAGCTCCGCACACAGCTCGTCGAGTTCGACGACTGGTCGGGCGAAGTGCCTTTCGAAGATTGGCGTGTTCGGAATGAGGATACGTTCGCGTCCTTCCATGATCGAGTCCGTCAGGTGCTGGATCGGTCGGTGACCGATCCGATTCTCGACACGTTCTGGCCGCGAGCACTTGCTCGCAGGAAGCATACGGCACGGCTTGGACAACGGTTCGCACAGGCACGCAGGGAGGTCGAAGCACAGTGGGGGATCCGCAACTGGGAAGTTCCCCTGAGTGCGGTCTGCGAGACTCAGGGGTTCCTCTGGTTTGCATCACATCTGCTCGCGAACCTGGCACGGTTTCAGAGCGTTCATAACGAAGCGCTCGCCGCCTACCGCACACTGTACAAGATCCGCAGCACGCATCACCCCGTACCGGCTCTGGGTCAGCACGACGACTGGCTGGAAGCGCCTTTCTGGGTCTGGCGAGCCGAGTCCCCTCGGCGACGTCCGCTCCTCGTCCGGCAGCTTGCGAAGACCCTCCTCTTACGCATCGACGGCGAAAACGATCCCCTCGCCGAGTTGCCGCTCGCGCCCGACCGGGAAGCCTGCTGCGCAGTCGAGCAATTACAGTTACTGCCGGTGCAAGGAATACGGCTGCGAACACGCGCTCTCACAACGACCATGTTCGCGCGGCTGTTCCTCAGCGACGTGTTCATTCACGGAATCGGTGGCGCGAAATATGACGAACTGGGCGACGAGGTCGTCCGACGTTTCTTCGGAATCGAGCCGCCCGGCTACCTCACGCTTTCCATGACGCTTTGGCTGAACCTCGGTACCAATCCCGCATCGTCGGCGCGACTGCATGAGGTCGAACAGGCTCTGCGTGAGGTGGCGTATAACCCCGACCGGCAGATTCGTTCACCCGCGCCCGAAGCAGAGGTCATAATCGCCCGGAAAAAGACGGCGATTGGCCACGATCCCGAGACCCATCCCCAAAAGCTGGAACGCTTTCGGGAAATTCGGCGCTGCAATGAGTTGCTCCAGCGATGGGTTGAAGAGTCGAAGCAGTCGCTCAACCAGCAACGGGCGCAGATTTTGGCTGGGATTCAACAAAACAACCTGGCGCGCAATCGCGAGTATTCGTTGGTGCTGCACTCCCAGGAACGGTTGCAGTCGGCTCTCGTCGAAATTGGTGCACCAATTGCACCTGCGCCGCGTGTGTGACATAGCGTGCGGGAAAGGCCAAGACGGGCTTTTACCACCGGGTCCGGTCAACCGGAATACGCGATTTGGGCGCTTTCCACGCAGCCGTGCGGAAGCGAAGGTCGCGAAAGCTCATCATTTTCGGTGTGTGGCGCGTTGTTCTCAAAAAAATGCGCGAACCGGCCACTTAGTTGCGGCGAAGGACCAACCGACCCCTTAGAATGGTGTTGAAGAGGTGTGTGAGCACCGTGGTTCCCCTCACGAAGTCGTCTCAACCGTCGTTGGGGCACAACGCTTCGTCCAAATCGTCCGCGACGTGTTGGCAAGGTGAAGTTCCCGATGAAAGCACCCGCGCCGGTTTTCCGGCTTCCGTTCCGTCGCGGCTCCGTCGAATATGGACTCGGAACCGAGGCTGACCACGAGGCGGTCTATCAAACCCTGCTGCACGTCTTTCACGGACCCGACCGTGAATCGTTCCTCGGTGCGCTCAGCGACCCTGCCTATCAGCCCGACCAACGTCTGCTCGTCAAGGTCGACGGACGGATCGTCAGTCACGTCCACCTGACACAGCGGCAAATCCGGTATGGGTCCGCCTCGGTCCTGCCAATGAACGGTGTGATGTGGGTAGGTACGCTCCCGGAATACCGCGGGCTCGGTTTTGCCCAGAACCTGATGCGGCTGTCTGACGACCGAGCGCGCGAGACGGGTGTGGCGGTCCAGGCATTGACGACGGGGATGCCTCAGTTCTATCGCCCGTTTGGGTGGGGAATCTGCGGACGCCAGACGGTCGGCCAGATCTTGAGCCGGAACCTTCCTCAGGCCAGCGACGGCATCATGGAGGGGAAAGGCGGGTTCTGGCACGTCCGGCCGTGGCGGCAAGTTGAGCTCAACGACCTCATGGCGCTCTATGAACTCCAGTATGCGGATACAACCGGATCCGTCGTGCGGTCCGAGGATTACTGGCGCTGGATCATCGGGCGAAAGTACGCGCACGTGATCTGGGTGGCTTGCCAGGGCGAAACCGTGCGAGGCTACGCGTTCGTCAAGGATCACAAGGTGCTCGAGATCGCGTCCGATCCCAACTATCCTCAGGCGCTCAAAACGCTGCTGGGCCGGGTTCGGGCTGAAGCGCTGGAACGAGCCTACCCCGAGGTGATCGTGCATGCGCCACCGGAACACCCCGTGCTCGAATGTTTCCGAACCTCGGGCAAGGTCGTAGACCAGGATGAGTACGAAGGATCGGCCTCGATGTACCACGTGCCGAACATCGACCGCTTCCTTGCGCTCATCCTTCCCGAGCTCTCGCGCCGGGCCGTCGCCGCGGGCACAACACTGCCGCTGGAGTTGGGTCTCACTGTCGACGATCGCCGCTGGCTGCTCCACATCGAGGCAACGGGCGCACGGTCAAGGGTCGAGCCCGACAAGCTCAGCCGGCGCCATCTCACCCTGAGCCAGTCGACTTTCACCCGCCTGCTGATGGGTCATATCGACATCGAACACGCCGCCGCGGAGGACGGTTTCGAATCATCAACCGGCACTGCCGTTGATGCCGCCCGAGTCCTGTTCCCCTTGCGGCCGATCTGGCGCAGCCCGCTCGACAGCGCAACGGCGTGAGCCGTGCGAAGCTTACCCAGCGTAGACCTCACGTGGAGCGTGAGGTCTACGGTTATGGGGCCACGACAATCCGTCGCCCACGGTTATCCGCGGGATTCGCTCACTGAGCGAGGAGCTCGAGAGTTCGCTTCACGAACGACGAAGCCGCATTCAACGTATCCGATGGCGATGATTTCAGACCTTGCGCACGTTCAAACGCGTGCATGTGGGAGATATCGAGCAAGCCCGTTCTCACGTACAGATTTTCACACGCAAGCATCAGGCAACGCATACCGGCTTCGCGATAACCCTTGTTGTAGACGAGAGCGCGCAGGCAGCAGAACATGGCCTCGTAAGACAGGAATGTGACGTCAGCAAGGTCGCCTTGCCCGGTGTTGAGGATGTTCGCCGCGGCTTCGAGACGATCGCCGGCCTTGGCGAGGAGGCCGCCGATCAGATTCGGAGCGTCCTTGTCCTCGAAGAGGTAGGGGCTGTCCAGGCACTTCTGCAAGGTGTTGATAATCGCCATTGCCGGTTGGTCTCTCGTTCGGTTCAACGCGTGGCGCGGGAGGATCGTGAACGGATCAGGAACGTGTTCGACTCAGGGTTTCGCCGCGTCGGCTTTGGGCGCGGCCTTCTTCAAGTCGTCTGACCCGGACTCGTTCTTCTTGGGCGCCTCCGTCTTTTCTGCGTCTTTCGTGGGTGAATCGGTCTTCGGCTGATCCGAAGGGGGTGCATCCTTCGAGGCGTCCTGGCCCTTACCCTGCCCCTTCTTCTTGAGCGCGCCCGCTCCCTTCCCGGCGCCCTTGCCCATTCCTCCGCCCTTCTTGCTCGCGGCACCCTGACCCTTCCCGGTTCCTGGCAGCAAAGGTGGAGGAGTCGACTCGGCTTGCGGAGCAGTCGATCCGGCTTGCGGAGCAACGGAGGCAGGGAGTTCGAGTTTCACGTCGGTCGGGGGCCCAGTGGGTGCGCGCCGCGCCCGGTTCCACATGGCCCGCTCAAGGCTAGAACCAATTAACTCGCCGCTCACGTCCAGCATCGGCACCGCCGCGGACTTCATCAGGTCGACGAGTGGCGCGGGGTAGATGCCGAAGCCGAGGGCAACGACGGTGCCAACCACGATCGGCAACGCGATTGCCGGTCCGGCAGGTGCCACGACGGTCCCTTCGGCCGGTCTCAGGAACATGGCCTTGAGCACGCGCACGTAGTAGAACGCCGAGACGACGCTGTTGAGCAGGCCAAGCCCGACCAGCCACAACATCGTCAGCCGGCCCTCGGGGTTCTTTTCGTTGAGCGCCTCCATGAACATGTAGAGCTTGCCGAAGAACCCAGCGAGGGGAGGCATTCCAATGAGCGAGAGCATGAGGAGCAAGATGCACACGGCCAGTCCGGGATACTGGAATCCCAGGCCGTTGAGATCGCTGATGTCGTCGGAGTCCTTATCGCGAGCCAGCCAGGCGGCGACGGCAAACGCGCCCAGATTGGTGAACCCGTAGATGATCAGATAGTAAAGCACCGAACCCGCCGATTCGGAGTGCCGGCTGGAGTAACCGGCCGCGGCGACGCCCACGAGCATGTAACCAGCGTGCGCGATTGATGAGTACGCCAACATGCGCTTTAAGTTGCGCTGGGCGAGCGCCGCGAGGTTACCGAAGGTCATCGAAGCCGCCGCCAGGGCCGCAACCACACCGACCCAGCCCGGCGTGGCGACGTCCCTCATGTGGTTCGACCAGGGAGCCAGGCCGAGGAGCAGCACCTTCATCAGCGCGACAAAGCTCGCGACTTTCGACCCAGTCGCGATCCAGGCGGTCACGGGAGCCGGCGCCCCCTCGTACGCATCGGGGGCCCACTGGTGGAACGGAACGGCGGCAACCTTGAAGCCGAAGCCAACAAGCATCAGCAGCAATGCCGTCATCCCGGACACGTTCCCCGCGAGACCAATATGCGAGTCGCCCGTCTCCGGGGTGAACACCATCTTGATCGCGTAGAGTTCGGTGGTCCCAGTAAGGCCGTAGAGCAGGCTCAGCCCAAAGAGAAAGAGCGCAGACGAAACCGAGCCGTACACGAAGTATTTGAGTCCGCCCTCCGCCGAGCGCCGCTTATTCTTCTCGAACGACGTGCAGAGGTAGAGGCAGATCGTCATCGTTTCGAGGGTCAGGAAGAGCGTGAGCAGTTCCTCCGCCGCGGCGAGCAGCATCATGCCGACCGTCGACCAGAGGATGAGCGCGAAGTACTCGCCCCAACTGTCGGTGAACGACCACGCCATCGAAAGGCGGATGGCGACGAGAAGCATCAAAATGAGGAACAGGTTGATCGTCTCAGTGAACAGGTCGCCGGCCAGCGTTCCCCAGAAAATCACGGGTTCGGGGCGGTCGAAATCCATCCAGGCCGGATTGAAGAGTTCCTGCATGCCATAGAGGTTGAACCGCACCATCAGCGCGTGAATCGCAGCGATGAGTGCGCCGAACACCCCCAGGAGCGTGATCCATCCGAGTTTCTGCTGGCGCGAGGCGTTCGGGAGTTTGCGCAGCCAGCCGACATCGTACAGGAGGACGACGAGACCCCAGAGCGCCAGGACAATCTCCGGCGCCAGCACGTAGAAGTCGCGGAAGTTGATCGTGAACGCGGCGGTCGGAGGCATCGGCTTTAGGCCCTGATCGGTGGTCGGACGAGGGTGTTTCCAGGTCGGTTCGCGAACTCTAGCCCAATCATCCTGAGAGGCTGTCGTAACGATCGACGTCCGCGGCGTGCCAACGGCGGTAGCACAGCAAGATCAGACCGATGCCTACCGCGACTTCGGCCGCGGCGACGGTGATCACGAACACCGCCACCATCACGCCGCTCAACGGGCTGGCTCCGGGAGGTGTCTCACCGTAGCGCCAAAACGCGACGAAATTGATGTTCGCCGCATTCAGCATGATCTCGATGGCCATCAAGACCGCGATCGCGTTGCGCCTGACGAGCACGCCGATCAGACCGATCGAAAACGATGCGGCGGCGAAATAGAGAAACCAATTCAGCGGGATGTCGTGGCTCATCGCGGCAATCTCGGCGTTGGGTGGATCGTTCAAGATGTCACGGAAGCGGTGCTCGGCAAATCGCTACCGTCCGCGTGACCGTTCGTGGCCTGAACAGTGACTGCTCCGTGCAGGCGGGTTGGTTGAATTCCTCGGCGCGGCGATTCCGCGTCGTCCCCTTCGCGATAAGCAACCACCACGGCACCGACAAGCGCGGCGGTCAATAGCAGCCCTGCAACCTCGAAAGGCACGACGAACCGCGTTACCATTTCCCGCCCCACCATTCGGCCCATGTCGTTGATCGCTGCGGACCGAGGCGTGACGGGCTTTCCTTCGCCGGCGCGGGGGATCTCGGGGCGGGTCGACGCGGAAGCCCAGGTCATTCGGCCCTTGAGTCCGACCTGGTCGTTGATGCCGAACATGAGGACGAAGAACAAACCGAGGCCGCCGACGAGTGCGGGGAGCAGCCAGGTCCGGGAGGTCGTGGTCGTCATATCTCCCTGCACGTTGCGCGTGAGCATGATCGCGAACATCAAGAGGATCGCAACCGCACCAATGTAAACGAGCACTTGCACCGCCGCGAGGAATTCGGCCTCCAGCAGCACGAATTGACAGGCGACCGTGAAGAAAAAGGCCACGAGAAAAAGGCCCGCGTGCACGAGGTTCCGCGCCAGCACGGTTCCCAGGGCCGCCAGTAGTCCGAGCACGGAAATGAACACGAACAGGTAAGTCACGAGGTTCGACTCCGAACCATGTTGTCAGTGTTGGAAGTCATCCGAAACAAGGCTTAGCGAGCGGCCGCCGGCGCCGTTGTTGATGCGACCTCAGCCTTTTCGGAGAGCCGGTTACAACGAGCGACGAGCCAGATCAAAAGGAGAACAATGGGCGCCGTGACGAGCGTGCCGACGAACCATCTGACGTCCCAGCCAGCGACTTTGAAGACCACCCCCGGCCTCAAAACCAGCTCATACCAGATCGCGGCGACGAGCACGTTGGCGATGCTGAGTGGCACCAGGCTCTTCCACGCATAGTTCATCAAGCGGTCCACCCGCATGCGCGGCAGGGTGGCACGCACCCAGAACATCAGGAAGATGAAGAACCCCACCTTCGCGAAAAACACGGCCACCAGCACGAGATTCACCAGAATGAAGGTGGCGTTGATCGAGGCAGGCAAGTAGGCCGAATGGATCGCTCCGAGAGTCCCCGCTGGGAAATCGCTCCAGGGCACGAGCGTGCCGCCGCCGAAGTAGATCGCCGTCATGATGCAGCTGATCGCGAAGACACTCAGGTACTCGGCGAGGAAGAAGAGACCGAAGCGCATCCCCGAATACTCAGTGTGGAACCCCGCGATGATCTCCGACTCGGCCTCGGGCAGGTCGAACGGCGTCCGATTCACCTCAGCGATGCTGGCAATCAACAGGATCAAGAAACCGAGGAAGCCGGGCGGTGAGAACACAAACCAGCCGTGTTCCATCTGCTTGTCGAAAATCGTGTTCAGGCTCAGGCTGCCCGCCCAGAGCACAACGGGGACCGTGGCCAGCACCTGTGGCACTTCGTAAGACACGAGCTGCGCAACGGACCGCATCGCGCCGAGCAGCGAATACTTGTTCCGGCTCGACCATCCTGCCAGAAATATTCCCAGCGGCGACAAGCTCGAAACGGCCACGAGATAGATGAGCCCTGAGGGCAGGTTCACCGGCGTCAGCCCGATCCCGAACGGGACCACCGCCAACACGAGGAATGCCGACACCAGGATGATCACGGGTGCCAGCAAGTGAACCCATTGGTCGGCCGTTCTCGGGACGATGTTCTCCTTCGTGATCAGCTTGATCGCGTCCGCGATCGGCTGCAACAACCCGAGAGGCCCCACGCGATTGGGCCCGATGCGGTCCTGAAACCGTGCCGCCACTTTCCGCTCAGCCCACACCATGTAGGCGACGATGCCAGGAAACGCGCCGAAGAAACCCAACACCAGCCAGAGCGCCCATCGGATGACGGTGTTCCAGCTCAGCTCGATCTGCGGCTGCTGAGCCCAAAGTAGCGCATCGGCCCAGACCATCGCGATATTCACCGTAGCCATTCCCCTCGTCGGTAACCGATCACTCAACCCGCGGTGGAACGTCGACCCAGGTTCGCCATCAGGCCCACTTCAAGACACCCTTCAGCCAGGCGTAGAGCAGCCCCACGAACAGGATGGCGAGAAACACAATCATCTCGACCAATGCAAACACCCCGAAGCCTGCATAACCGACGGCCCAGGGGTAAAGGAAGACCGTCTCGATGTCGAACAAGACGAACATCAGGGCGAAGATGTAATACTGGATGCGAAACCGGACCCACGTTTCACCGAAGGTCAACACTCCGCACTCATACGTGTCCAGCTTGGAGCGAGACTTCTTCCGCGGCGCGACCAGAAACACGACCAACAGCGGCGCCAGCGCGAACCCGATCGCTCCGAGCAGCAGTACGCCGATGAACGCAAAATTATTGATAACCATGTTTCTTAATCCTCAATCCAGTCGATTGGGAGTTTCCCTGCATCACGACGCCGGCGTGACCGTTTCCACCACGGTATCATCGTCAAGCGCGACGACCGTCACCTCACCGTCATCGCGGCGGAGGCGGATCGTCGGCTGCTGGCAGTACGATGCCTTCCCGCCCATCTCGACCCCGCCGACAGGCCGGTAGCTCTCGCGCTCGACGATGCCCTCGACACGCGTGACCCACGACTTGTCGCCGACGCGGACGTGCTGAATCACGCGGAGACGCGTCCCATTTTCGTATTTCGGAGGCGGCAGTTTACGAATCATGCTGGCCTGATCTTCACACGGCGCCGGCGGGCAAAACCCGAGCGCAGTCCGAGGGAAATCGCTTGTTTGTCCGGTTCGAGTGGTTGGGGGGTCACCCTTGGAGCGGACATCTTAGGGCCTTGACGCACCAACAGCAAGGGGCTAGTGGCATACGGTTTTTGGATGGCTCGCCAGAGTCGAACGTGAGCATTTCTTGTCGAGTGACTCCGGACCGGCAAGCCTCTTCCCAAAGCGGGGCATTCCGTCCCCGGCGAACTTGTCCGGCCGGGCAGAGTCCTTTCATTCTGGATCACGTGGCGTTGTCCCAGCCCTTCGGATTCCATCGGGGCGCGGCTTCACGTGCGAGGATGCAATTCGGCGACGGTCCGCCAAAACACGAGACCCGAATTCGCGGTTCCGGCGCACTGCAAAAAATAGGAAAAATCTGACGGCGACGAGTGACGAAAAAGGTTGCAAGTTGCAAAAACTGCAAGGGGTTTGGCCTTGATTGAAGAAGTAACACGTGCTTAGGATGACCGCCGCGCGGTGGAGCGTGGACCAAAATCAATGTCGCCGCGTTGACGCCGTGTCAGGAATTTACCGTATTTCCGTCCCGCATGGGCTAGGGTCGCAAATCTTATGATCGCCAACAAGGATGGTGGCGCGTTCATCCGATCCTCCGTGTTGAGCACCAAGTGGATGGGCACTTCGGGCTTAAGTCACACCCTTCCGCCCCTGTCTAGGGCCATCGACTCCACATCGCAGTGGTTACTTGGCCAGCAAGCGCCCGAGGGATACTGGGTCGGCGAGCTCCAGGGCGACACGATCCTGGAATCGGAGTACGTCCTCTTGATGGCCTTCCTCGGCCGCGAAGGGGATCCAGTCTGCGTTCAGGCCTGCCGATACCTGCTCGATCACCAGCAACCCGATGGCGGCTGGGCCAACTACCCTGGCGGCCCAAGTGACCTCAGCACAACGGTCAAAGCCTATTTCGCGATGAAACTGGTGGGAATCCCCACCGACGACCCGCCGATGGTCCGCGCTCGCACGTCGATCCTCGAAGCCGGCGGCGCCCAGGCCTGCAATAGCTTCACCCGCTTCTATCTGGCGCTGCTGGGGCAAATCTCATACGACGAAACCCCATGCGTCCCTCCTGAACTGCTGCTGATCCCGCATCGCCTCAATTTCAGCCTGGCGGCCATGTCCTCGTGGACGCGGACGATCGTCGTTCCGTTGACGATTCTGTCGGCGTTCAAGCCGGTTCGCACGCTCGAACCGGAACGCGGCATCTCCGAACTCTACCGCAACGATCTGTCCCGCGCCCCCTGGCGCACGGCGCGTTTCTTCTCCTGGCGCAACTTCTTCTTCGGGGTGGACCGGCTGTTGAAGGCGGCCGATCGGTGGGTTCCGACCTCCTGGCGGCAACCCGGGATCCGTGCGGCCCACCGGTGGATGCTCGATCATTTCGAGAACACCGACGGGCTCGGGGCCATTTTCCCGCCCATGATCTATTCGATCGTGGCCCTGAAAAGCCTCGGTTACGAGCTCGATTCCGCCCCTGTGGAATGGGCACTGCGCCAGCTTGAAGATCTGATTATCGAGGAAGATGGCAAGGTCCGGCTCCAGCCCTGTGTGTCCCCCATCTGGGACACCGCCATCGCCACGATCGCCCTCGCGGACGCCGGGTTGCCGGCGTTTCATCCGAGCCTGCTCCGCTCGGTGCGCTGGCTGCTCGAGAAGGAAGTCCGCGTGAAGGGCGACTGGTCGCTCAGGCGCCCCGGCGTCGAGCCTTCCGGCTGGCACTTCCAGTTCAATAACGAGTTCTACCCCGACATCGACGACACCGCGATGGTGATTCTCGCGCTCCAGAGGACGGCGCTCGCAGATTCGCCCGAAGTCAAGGAAGCCACCCGGCGCGGCGTGGACTGGCTGCTTGCGATGCAGAACCGCGACGGCGGCTGGGCGGCGTTCGACGTCGACATCGACAACGAAGTGCTCACGAAGGTTCCCTTCGCCGATCATAACGCGATGCTCGATCCGAGCTGTGCCGATATTTCGGCCCGGATCCTCGAAATGCTCGGTGCGCTCGGTTATCCGCTCGAACACCCGGCGGTGGTGCGAGCCCTCGACTACCTCTTCCGTACGCAGGAACCGGAGGGTTGCTGGTACGGACGCTGGGGTGTTAACTACATTTACGGCACGTGGCAGGTGCTGCAAGGCCTGAAGGCCATGCGGTTCCCGATGGACGATCCGCGGATCCAAAAGGCGGCCGACTGGCTGGAGTCGGTGCAGCAAGCATCCGGCGGCTGGGGCGAGTCGTGCCGCAGCTACGATGACCCCGAATGGAAGGGGCGGGGAGAGGTCACCGCATCGCAGACTGCCTGGGCGTTGCTCGGGCTGATCGCCGCGGGACGGGCCGATTCACCGGCAGTCTCGCGCGGGATTCACTACCTCACTGCCACTCAGTGTCCGGATGGCACCTGGGAAGAGGCCGCGTTCACAGGAACGGGTTTCCCCAGGGTCTTTTACTTGAAGTATCATCTCTACCGGAACTACTTCCCGTTGATGGCACTCTCGAGGTACAAGGCGGCGGCGGTCACACTGCCTTCGGAGCCCCCCGGCGCCCTTGCGAGTCGTATTCCTGCGCAGCCCAGGCCGCTTGAGGTTTGAGCGGATTTCGCTGTCCGCTGTTGAAACAGACGTGATCCTGCCAGTGCCTAGAACGCACCGAACGGATTGATTCCTGACACGGATGGACGCAAAAACCTGCGTCCGGGCAAGATTCGAGGAGGCTTCGCCTCATGCGCTTTCCACTCGCGATGACCACGCGCATTGCCGGCTACATGCTCAAGAAAAAGATGGAGCGCACGGCCCGGTTCCCCATGGTCCTCATGCTCGAACCGCTCCACGCCTGCAATCTGACCTGCACGGGTTGCGGGCGCATTCGGGAGTACGAGTCAACGATTAAGCAAAAGCTGACGATCGACGAGTGCCTGGCCGCCGTCGATGAATGTGGTGCTCCCGTTGTGTCGATCTGTGGCGGCGAGCCCATGATCTATCCGGGGATTGGCGAGCTCACGGCGAAGATCCTCGAGCGCAAGAAGAGCGTTTACCTTTGCACCAACGGGATGTTCACCCGCAAGAAGCTCGACGAATTCAAGCCGTCGAACCGCTTCTTCTTCAACATCCACCTCGATGGCCTGCGAAAGAACCACGATATCGCCGTCGAGCGTGACGGGGTGTTTGACGCGGCGATCGATGGAATCAAGGCGGCCAAGGAGAAGGGCTTCCTCGTCTGCTCGAACACGACGGTTTACAAAGAAACCGACATGGCCGAACTCGACCAGCTCTTCGCGTTTCTGACGGAGCTCGGCGTGGACGGTTTCATGATCGCGCCGGGGTACAGTTACGCGGCGGTCGACTCCAAGGAGATCTTCATGTCGCGCGACGACATCCGCGCCAAGTTCCGCGCGGCGGAGGCGATGTTCCGGAAGTACAAGTTCAACACATCGCCGATCTACCTGGAGTTCCTCCAGGGCAAGCGCGAAATGTCGTGCACGGCGTGGGGCAATCCGACCCGGAACGTCAAAGGGTGGAAGGGTCCGTGCTATCTGATTACCGACACGCATCACGCGACGTTCGATGACCTCTTGAACAAGACACCGTGGGAGAAGTACGGTTACGGTAAGGATCCCCGTTGCCAGGACTGCATGGTCCACTCGGGGTACGAAGCCTCGGCCGCCCTGGGCGTGAACGCGAAGCTCGGCGACACGCTCAAGATGATCAAGTGGCAGTTCACCTGACCTTCGACGATACGGAGCGCCATGAGTAGTCGCCAATCGGCCCCCGAGCGCGCTCCGAGTCAGCCTGCACCCGCTCCCGTTCCCGCCGACGTGGGCATTGTCGCCGCGTTGCCGATCGAGATCGGGTTTTTGACGGACAAGCTCCGCAAAGTGCGGAAATACGCCGGGGCCAAGCATTCGATCATCGAAGGCGAGTGCGCGGGGAAGCTCGTGGCCGTCATCGTGGCGGGCACCGGGTGCGACTCCGCCCGGCTCGGTACGGAGCTGTTGCTGGCGGGTCACCATCCCCGTTGGGTGTTGTCGGTCGGATTCGGCGGTGCCCTGAATCCGTCGTATCAACGCAACCAGATCGTGCTCGCCACCGAAGTGCTCGATCGATCGGGAAAACGTTTCGCGATTGACGTCAACGTACCCGCGCAGGGGACCAACGGGGCGATCGTCACCGGCCGGCTTCTCACCGTGGACGCAATTATCCGCACCGCAGCCGAGAAGGCCGAACTGCGGCGACAGTTTGATGTCGATGTCGTCGATATGGAAACCCTGGGCGTGGCCGAGGTTTGCAGCGCGCGTGGTGTCCGCTTCCTCTCCGTGCGCGTGATCAGCGACGACGCCAACCGAGACCTCCCGCCCGAAGTCGCCGCGCTTTTCAACCGCTCGGGGAGCTACATGGCCGGCGCGGCGTTGCGCGCTCTCTGGCACCGGCCGTCCAGCCTCAAGGACTTCTGGACGCTCCACGAACACGCCCAGGAGGCCGCCGACCGCCTTGCTAATTTTGTCATCGGCGCCATTGAACAACTCGCCTGACGCGCCAAGCGCAGCGTTATTCGCTCCCTCGCATCCGGCCTGATTTTGAACGGACGTCCGAGAGGATCTTCATCTCTCCGACTGCCAGCTTGTGTCATTTTGAAGGACTGGTTAAGTTGGTGAGTCCGGAGTCAGCAGCGGAGATGGCACCTTCCTACATGTTGAGCCGTTGCCACGCCGCACCAGGCCCATGTGCAGGCGGCTTTCCGAGTTGAATTCATGGCCAAAGCGAGCTTGCTCCTGAATCTCGATCGGGCTGCCCCCGGAGCCATCGCCAAGGCGCGCCGCCAGTCGCCTGCCGGTGGACCTCCGCCCCGAGTCGCACCCCACGAACCAGCCGCTGTCGCCGTGCAAACCGCGCTCACGCACGGACTCAAGGCTCTCCTCGCTGTGAAGAGCGCCGCGAAGAAGGGTGACCCTGAGGGTGTGCACAAGATGCGCACGTCCACCCGCCGCTTGCGAAGCGTCTTGCGGACCTACTCCGAACTTCTGGACAGCGACTGGGCCGATGCGCTCGAAGAGGAACTCAAATGGGTTGGGCATATCCTCGGCAGTGCGCGTGACCTGGATGTGCTTCTCGATCGACTGACTTGCGAAGCGGAAAAAGAGGGGGTGACCGCGGCCCTCGAGCCCCTCTTTGAGAGGTTGCGGGTCCGGCGCGAGTCGGCGAGGAAGGATGTCGTAGCCGCGCTTGACGGAGCCCGATTCGGAGAACTCTGCGGTCGGCTCACCGACGCGGCGGACCGTCCTCACTTGCGTGATGACGCATGGGAGGCGTGTCGAACGGCCTTACCGCCTCTGGCACGCGACGCGTGGCAGCGCCTGAAAGGGCGAGCTCGCGACCTGTCTCGCAACGATCACGATGAGGAGTTCCACGAGGTCCGCAAGCGGGCCAAGCACGTGCGCTACGCGTCAGAAGCCGTGGCGAATGCGCTCGGTCCTCACGCGGGACGTGAGGCCACGCGATTCGCCAAAAAGGCGCGCAAAGTTCAGGACATTCTCGGTACCCACCAGGACGCGACGATCGCCCGACAGGAGATCGCAAACCTCGCCGATCAGTTCGACGAGGATCACCCGTTCCATCGGGCCGCGTCCAAAATGATCGCTCGTCAGGAAGAATCCGCCCGTAACGCGCGCTCACGGTTCTTCAAGATCTGGGCGAAGCTTGACGACAAGAAGCTCCGGCGCTGGCTCAAGGTCTAACGGCAAGGCGTTCCTGGTCGCCGCGAGGGCCGGTCACCGGCCGGCCCCCGTGGATCCCAAGATGTGACCGCCGGTTTCAGTCCACTACAAAGTCGGGCTCGAGCCGGAACCCGCGCAGAATGGGTGTCGACCGCAGGATCGCGTCGAGTCGCGCGCGGTCATCCGCCTGCGCAAGCGTTCCTTTGATCTCCAGGATATCGCCTCGCATACGTACCTGGTCGATATGAGCCAGGTCGCCCACCTGCCGGGCAAGCTGGGCCGCGAGGTACGGCTCGACATCCTCGGGCCGCCCCTTGGCGATGAGTGGGTTCCTTTTCTCGCCGTCGGGAACGGTGAACTCGAGGCGGTCGATGATCTGTGCGACACCCGGCGTCTGCTGGACCAAGCGGAAGGTTTGCATCGCTTCGAACACGGTGGGCGCCCGTCCCGAGAGGGTGGCGATTCCATCGCGCACGGTCACCTTGAGCGGCAAGTCCGCGAGGGCTGGGCGGCGGCTAAACGCGTCGGCGATCCGTCGCGTAAGGTTTCCGGCATCGACAGCGAGCGCAGGTCTGGCATCGGCGGCAATCGGCTGACCGGCCGGCCGAGCCTCGCCCACGGGCTTGACCGCCGGCACCAATGCCGGCTGAGGAGGAGGCGGGGGAGGCGCCAACCCGTTCGGTGCGCCTTGAGCGTTATCGCTCACGTTGATCAGGTTGATGACCTCGACGATGCCGGGCGACTGAGCGATCCGCTGGCCGACGGCGATCCGATCGGCCAACGTGCCCACCGTCCCTCGAAGCGTGGCAACGCCGCGCTGGTCCAGAGTCATCTCAACGGTGCCCTCACCGGGACCCGGAGCCGGCTGAGCCGCAATGTTGGAATCAACAGGCACGCCGGCGTTGCCGGCCGGATTGGCGACCGCCACAGGCTGCGCCGCGACTGACGTGCTCGCTCCGCCGTCACGCGCCGCGACGCCCCGCCACCATGGGGGATAGCTCAGCAGCGGCGGCTCAAATCCGAAGAACGGATCGTCAAGCATGCCGAACAACGGCGGTGGATAGACATAGGGCAGGGCCCCCATCGTGTAGGGCATTGCACCAAGCGAGGGAGTGCCCCGCGGCGTGGCCACAGGTGTCGTGGCCGTAGCCGCGGCCGCAGCGCGATGCGCCTCGGCGGTGTCGATCACGAGGTCGTCACGAATCGGCAGGTTGAGTGCGATCGCGATCCGCACGGCAACATCGTGCACCTGTTTCGATCCGACCCGGCCACTGAGCGCGAGCTTGCCGTCGCGCCAGGCGGCGGTGAAACGATAAGGCGCCGTGACGGGGTGC
The DNA here is from genome assembly GCA_027451445.1 of Singulisphaera sp. GTDB lineage: Bacteria > Planctomycetota > Planctomycetia > Isosphaerales > Isosphaeraceae > DAIDJG01. The sequence goes on along the minus strand of DAIDJG010000062.1, from coordinate 15,893 downwards.
GACTGGAGTGCCTGGATCAGCGTGACCTCAGGTCGCACGGCATCGGCCGTCGAGCTCGACGAGCCATTGCGCAATACTTGAGCCCCAGCAGGAATCGCCGAGGCTCCGAAACCCATTACGAGACCGAAGAGGAAGACATGTTGCCGCGACATGGAAGCAAACCCTCCTGGGCAGGCGGGCTGTGGCCCGGGGGGTCTTTCGAGGCGCGCCCGTCTTCCGGCAGTTTACGCCTGCTTGCTTGGATCGACAAGCATGCGCAAACCGATTCTCCAAGTTGGCCGCAGCGCGCCCGAAATACGTCCATGCGCTGGCGAAACTCGGAGTCTCTCGCACAAGTCCGGGGAGCGTGGAAATGGGGACTGGCTCCGGCCGTCTTCGGACGGTGCCAGTCCCCATTTCCACGCCCGCTCCGCCAGAAAAGGGGACAGGCACCTCGAAGACTCGGAGCCAGTCCCCCTTTTCCGGCTCCGCTCCACTTCCGGGACAGACTCTCAGCGCACTTCGATCGGCTCGATGGACATCTTACCCAGCACCCGGGCGACCGGCAGGAACGCTTCGAACGGTGCGACCCCGTCGAGGCTCGAGTCCGAGAGCTTGATGTGGGTCGCGTCGACATCCGTTTGATCCCATGTCGAATCGATTGCGACCCAGCGCCCGTTCACATAGACCTCGGTCCACATATGATACCCGAAACCCTTGAGTGATTCGGCCTCGTAGACCAGTCCGATGGCGACGCGCGAGGGGATAGAGACTGCGCGACACATCGCCGCGGTCAGGACGCTGTGCTCGGTGCAATCTCCGGAGAGGTTGCGCGCGACTTCGCTTGCCGGGGCAAAGGTTGTTTGGAAATTCTTGTTATCGACATTCTTGAAGACCCATTTTGCGATACGGCAGGCCTTCTCCCAGGGATCAGTCGCCCCACCGGTCGCCTTTTCCGCGAGCTGTTTCACGCGGCTGTCCTGACTGCTCACCAGGGCGTTGGCACGCAGGAACTCCGGCCCCGCCTCCTCCTTGTTCGGCGAACCGGCGCTCGGCCCAGCAGTCTTGACCTCCAGGATCACGGTCGACTTGTCTTTGCCTTCGGGCGCCACAACTTGCCTACGATCGGCCGGTAGTACCTCGACGAGGTCGTCGTTCGGGAGTGAAACGCGGTAGCGGATGTCGCGTCTTTCCGTCGAGTTCGCAATGCGTTTCTTGACAGTGATCGCCGAGTGCGCGATCCGGTCAACGCTCATCCCGGTGTCCGGCCCGAGCGCTCCGTCTTTGGTCGTGCGGTAGTAGACCATACCGCCCATGACATCCATGGAGCTCTTGAGCACCTGGCCCTCAGAGTCGGTCCAGAGCCGGACGTCGAACTCCTTGCGCGGCTTGCCGTCGAGCGTCGTGGTCTGGTCGATCCGCAGCAGGCGATGACTCGCGCCGTCGCCGAGCTGAACGTCTTCCTGCTGCTTCGCGGTCAGGGTAACGTCGCAAATCTTGTTCAGGTCGGGCATGAACATTTTCAGTTCGCGCGTTTCCCCCGCCTGCATCGGTTTGCGTTCCAGGCTCTGCTCCGCGGCGTACGGACCACGCACCTCGGGACCCCAGTCGATGATCTTTTCCTGCGACTGACCACCGCCTTCAATGATCAGCTTCATCTTGTTGTCGATCACGTTGCCGTGCACGCGCAGCTCCTGCTCCGCGGCAAGCGTCCTCGTATCGAGTTTCAGCACGGATCCGTCGAGGGTCTCGATCGTGCCGTAGATCAGCTCGGTCTTCACCAGGTCCTTGCCACGGCGAAAGTTCAGGACGGTGTCCACGCGCACCCGCAGGTAATCCTTCTTCTTATCGCTGACGGGCTCAACGAAGATGTGGATGTGACCGATCTTGGACCCGGCCAGGTAGACGGCGTCCCACGACTCCTGTTTGACGTCCTTGGAGTATGCCGTGCTGGCAACGAACGAGAGCAGGCCGCCAAACGCCAAGCCGGCCATAAGGATACGCGCGGGGAAGTTGAACGGTCTCATCGATCCTGTTCCTTCAAAGAGGAAGGGAAGCCCAATCCGCGGCATGACCGGGAGCAACGAGCAGTTTACCACGGACGCAACAGGCTGACATCGCGAGTTAAGCCGTTGGGGCTGCCTTGGTACGGCGGGGCATGAAACAGGAGGATTGGGATGAGGACCAGGACGGAGGATACGGAATTCGCCTCGATTCCTAATCTTAATCCTCATCCTCATCCTCATCCTCATCTTCATCCTCATCTTCATCCTCATCTTCATCCTAATCCCGCTTTGGCTTTGCCAGTCGGATGAGGATAAGGATGAGGATGATAGGTCGCTCGCACGAGCCGGAGATCTCCCCCTCGGTATCCGGTTTGCATGATGCTGGGGGTAACCACCCCCGGCGGGTGAACCCAAGATTGGAACGAGTGTCCCGAATACCCTGGTGCCAACGTAATCTACTTGAGTCAAGGATTTGTGAGACGCCTGACATACTGGTCAAGCGAGCATGGGGCGGAGCCTGAACGGCATTTTGTGGGTGCAAATGCCGTGATTGAGTGAGCAGATGCGTTCAACCAGGGTGTAACAACGAGACAAAGGATCGGAACGATGAACACCAAGTCGGAAGTGGCCGTGACGCTGAGTCCAGAGCTCTACAATCGCCTGAGTGCCGAGGCTTCGGAGCTGGGCGTGCCCTTGATGTGGCTAGTGGCTTCGCTGGTCGTCGACACGCTGGACGAGTCGTGCCCGCGCAGGCTTAGCGCGTGACCGATGGCGGTCTCACCGGCACTTGCGGCCGAGGTCCTGGTCGCAGCCGAGGAGCCGGGCCGTTGTTCGACTCTGCGGGTGAGTAGACGCGTTCGACCCATTCCCGGAAAACCTGGGGAGAATGCGTGGCCTTTTGGGTTTGGAGCCATGATTCGTATTCATTGAACGGCTCGTGCAACCGCTCGGCCCCGCCCAACGGAATATGCCCGTGCTGCATGGAAAACGCTTCGATCGCTCGACCCGGCGGCTGGTCGAGCACGGCGAGGCGATAAAGTCCGCAAACGAGCCCTGTGCGATCGGATCCGGACTTGCAGTGGATCAGGAGCGGGTACCTGCAATCTTCAAGCAGGTTGAGAATGGTGAGCAGTTCCTTCCTTGAAGGCCGCCTCTGGGCATCGAGCGCGAGGTCGTAGAAGTCGACCCCCATCTGCTCGGACACGTCCATCTCCCGGGCGTAGAACGCGTCGCCTTTCCACCCGCCTCGAAGGTTGACGATTGACGCCAGGTGATAGGTCGCCACCCAATCGCGGAGCTGGGTCGTCGGTTGCGCGGATCGGTAGACTTTTCCCGGATCAACGACGTCGAAGTTGGAGTAGAACAGGGGCCGCCGGAACTCAATCCCGCACCACACCAACGCTGCCGCCAGCGCCACCCCAATCATGAGCCAGCGGCGCCTTCGAGCCACGCCGGAAGCCGGCGGACTCTCCTGCATCGTGGCGCGACCCTCGAATTGTGCGGCTCGATTCATCGCGATCGTCTCGAATGGCGTCCCGGATTCCCAAGCGGTGCTCCCGAAAGCCAATTGTAGGGTGGGCAGCCCACCGGTCCAGAAATCCCAACAGTGGGGTGCCCACCCTACAATTGTCCCAGCGACGTTCGGCACAGCCTCTACGATCCCGATTGTCGAAGTCGCGTCAAAATAGCGACCCTTGGCATGCGGTCAATCCCACTTGGTCCTTACGTAACCCCGTCCCATCGATCAGCCAATGGTCCGATTTTGATTTCACGACAACGAATTCTGGTTCGGACCGATGCCTCAACACTTCTCGCGACCGATTGACGACAATTCGACCTTGTGGTAGCTTTTCTGGTCCACGATGTGCTCCACATCTCGGCGACCACAGGAGAGGTGGCTGAGTGGTCGAAAGCGGCGGTTTGCTAAACCGTTAAGGGTGTCACAGCCCTTCGGGGGTTCGAATCCCCCCCTCTCCGTTCTGACCGAGTTAAACTGATACCGAAGGGCCTCGGCATCTCATCCGCGCAGATCGCGCCCAATGCCTCAATCTTTCGACTTTGGGACACGATCGGACCCGTCTCACTCCCGAAAACGGGGTTCAGTGTGGGTCGGGCGATCGCTTGTTCCTCCTCGCTTCCATACCTCTCGCACGCTCGGCGCACTGTGTTTTTCTGGACTGGTCGCCAGTACAATGCCAGGTGAAGTCTTGGCAGTTAGCACCTCACACTTGGTGCCCCAGCGCGTCAGATCGTTGGTCCGGGGCTAGCCCTTGATTCAAACCGACAGAAGGCGAAGCCCACGGCTTACAAGGTAAGGGACGAATTATGCCGAAACCGCTGCGAATCGGTTCGACCGCGAGACGAGTGCGGAACCTGAAGGCTGGTCGCCTAAAGACACGCGTCCCCGCGTACCCGGCGCCACCGATTGAACTCGCGGGCAAGTGGGTGGCCTGGGGAAAAGACCATCAAATCATCGCCGCGAATGAATCTTTGATCGAGCTTAAGAATTTCGTCGAGAGTCGGGGACTGAGGGAAGTCACCTTTCAGTTTCTTCGAGAACTTGAACCGACGCAGACCCATTAGCAATGCGATTTGCCTATAGCCCTCAATGGGTAAAGCCATCGCCCGCAGAGCGCTCGCAACGGATCTACGTGCCGGAGTTGGCCGTCCACGTCAGCAGCGTACAGAATACCGAGGCGGCCCTCGATTGCCTGGGAACCCTCGACACAGGTGCGGTCGAGTGCCTTTTGCCGTTTGAGGTGTCAGAGGTCGTTGCGCCGGTCTGGATTCCCGGCAAGGAATTCCTCATCGGATTCGGAGGCGAACGCCATGAAGTCACTTACGGGCAGGTGCGTCTGGGGATTCGTCTCGATAACGTGGAATGGCGGTGGACCGCCATCGTCGGCTTCTCCAAAGATCGAACGCAGGGTTCACTCTGGGGACACGCCCACTTCCTCGATCACTTTCGAGTGACGTTTGACGGTCCGCAGCGGCATTTCACGATACGACTCCGAAACGCTCCTCCTTACGGGTTCACTGAAACTCACGTTTCAAAGTCTCGCCGGAAACGACGACGATAGGCTAACAGGTCTGCCGCGGACCTGTGCCAGCCGTCCCCCGACTGCACGCGACATCGGCATCGACCGCTCGAATGCATTTCGCCACGCTGCTCGCACAATCGCGCGCACTTCGGCGCCGCCCTTACCCCGATTTCCGAAACGACATCGGTGCGTAAGCAATCCCCCGGCGTTACAATCCCGGAAGCCACGGCGAAGCGACGGCGATCAAGCGGCATCCCGTCGGCGATGAAGTGCGCCAATGGTATTCCTTTCGCTAAATCTCCGGAAGCACGAGCCTTGCGGATTTAGGGGGCTTTATGTCAGATGTTGCCGCGGATTCATCACCTCCGCCCCCACTCGCCGAAGAAACGGACGGGCTGCCATTCTTGGTTGTCGGCGTCGGCGCTTCGGCCGGCGGGCTGGAGGCCTATACAGAGTTGCTTGAAGCGTTGCCCAAGAATCCGGGACTGGCACTCCTACTGGTCAGCCATCTCGATCCCGATCAGAAGAGCCACCTGGCACCGATCCTCTCGCGCGTCTGCCAGATGCCGGTCCTCGAGGTCACGGAGGGGATGGCCGTAGAGGTCGACAAGGTTTACGTCATCCCGCCGGGCACGAACATGGCGATGTCGGACGGGCATCTGACGTTATCGCCGAGACCGCCTCGACCGGTTCCCCACATGCCCATCGACCACCTCTTTCGATCGCTTTCCTCCATTCAAAAGAGTCGATCCGTAGGCGTCATTCTGTCCGGCAACGGCTCCGACGGCGTGATCGCATTGCAGAGCATCAAGGCCGCGGGCGGGGTAACCTTCGCACAAGATGAAGCGACGGCCCGTTTTCCGCACATGCCGAGGGCCGCGGCGCTTGATGGGAACGTCGATCACGTGATGCGCCCGAGCGCGATTGCGCAGGAGCTCCAGGCGATCGCGATCCACCCCTACACGCGCGAGACCGAGGCGGCAGCAAAGGAAGCCCCTGTCGACGACGAGAACGACATTCGCGAAATCATCAACTTGCTGCGGCTCCGTACGGCCGTCGACTTTACTCACTACAAGCAATCGACGATTCGCCGGAGAATCCTCCGCCGCATGGCCTTGCGTAACATGCACACGCCGCGCGAATACTTGGCGCTCCTCAGGGAGGACCACGTCGAAATTCAGCACCTGTACCAGGACTTTCTGATCCGCGTCACCCAGTTCTTCCGCGACTCCGACGCGTTCGAGGCGCTCAAGGACAGGGTTTTCCCCGCGATCGTCAATGGAAGAGCCGCAGGGTCCGTCATCCGGATCTGGGTGGCGGGATGCTCGACCGGCGAGGAGGTGTATTCGCTCGCCATTTGCCTGCTCGAATACCTCGAGGGCCGGCCTGAGAACGTCTCGATCAAGATTCTCGCGACCGACCTCAACGAATTGGCCCTCGAACGGGCGCGCGCAGGCGTTTACCTCGACAACATCGAGGTCGACGTCTCGCCGACGCGGCTGCGCAGGTTCTTCGTCCGGCAGGACGGCCACTACCAGATTTGCAAATCGATCCGCGAACTGTGCGTCTTCTCGCGCCACAATATGATGAACGATCCACCGTTCAGCCGTCTCGACCTGATCAGTTGCCGAAACGTCTTGATCTACATGGACTCCGCGCTTCAAAAGCGTGTGATCCCGCTCTTGCACTACGCGCTCAACGCCGGCGGATTCCTGTTCCTCGGTTCCTCGGAGAACGTCAGCGGTTCCGGCGACCTGTTTGAAATGGTCGACCCCCGGCACCGGATCTTCGCGCGTTCGAGGATCGCGGGCAATGTCCTGATCGATTTCGGCGCGGCGGTATCCCCCAGCGCACACCTTCGCGTTCCCGGACGCGACGAGACGGCTCCGCTCTGGAACGCGCTCGACGTTCAGAAGGAAGCCGACCGGGTTCTCCTGTCGCGGTACGCCCCCGTGGGGGTCGTCGTCGACGAGTCGATGACCGTCCTTCAGTTCCGCGGGCGCACGGCGCCGTTCCTGGAGCCAGCTCCGGGCATGGCTAGCCTCGACCTGTTCCGCATGCTCCGGGAGGGCTTGCTCGCCGAGGTGCGGTCGGCTACCGCCCAGGCCAAGGCTGAGAACGTCGTGGTCACGCGCGACGGGATTCGGGTCGCCGAGGGCGATACCCTGCGGCTCGTCCGCCTCGACGTGATCCCGTTCAAGGTCCCCCCCTCCGGTATGCGGTTCTTTCTCGTCCTGTTCCAGGAATCCCCCGCGGCCGAGCGTCTCCCACAGGCGTCCGCACCCAGTGCGCGCGGGCCTGCCACCGACGAGCAACTGAGCCAGCTTCAGGAAGAGATCGGCGCACTCCGTGACTACCTCCAGTCAGTGATCGAAGAACAAGAAAGCACGAACGAGGAGCTCAAGTCCGCGAACGAAGAGATTCTCTCGGCCAATGAAGAGCTGCAATCGACCAACGAGGAGTTGCAGACCGCCAAGGAGGAGGCGCAGTCGGCCAACGAGGAGTTGAACACCGTCAACGATGAGCTGCGCCACCGCAACATCGAGCTCGCGCGGGTCAACGATGACCTGGTGAACTTGCTGATCGGCGTAAACATTCCGATCGTTATGGTCAGCCGCGACTTGCGCGTGCGGCGGTTCACGCCGCTGGCCGAGAAAACCTTCAACCTCATCCAGTCGGACGTGGGCCGGCCGATCAGCGATATCAAGCCGAACCTGGACGTTCCAAACTTCACGGATTTGATTGGTAACGTGATCGACACGCTGATCGCTTACGAGGGCGAAGTGAAAGACCTCGCGGGCCGTTGGTACTCGCTTCGCATAAGACCTTATGTGACCATGGACAATAAGATCGACGGAGCGTCGATCGTGCTCGTGGACATCGATTCCATCCGCCGGCAATTGAATCTGAAGCTCACACCGCGAGAGGAGGGCTCATGACGCAACAGGACGGCGCGGGGCGCCGCCTCGCGTTCGGAACACCCAAGCGCCTCTGAAACAGCTTCCGGAAAAGCACTCGTACGGTGGGCACGGCCCGCCGATTCTCCGAGAATGGTCAGCGGCGATACCTAGGTGCGCCTCGTTCACGTCGGAGAAGTCAGCCGACTGAGGGTGGCTGAGGTCGAACTCGGCCACCCAACCTTTCCCATCTTCACGCACCCACGGTCGACCCGCGAAAGAAAGGTGGGCCGTGCCCACCCTGCTGCGATGTTTCCGGACAGCGTCTGATCGCGAGCGGTCGGGCACGGTTGAGCGAAAGGGTGAGGTGCATCATGTCGGTCCGTGATCTGATCGTGGTCGGAACCTCAGCCGGTGGTGTCGAGACTCTCTCGCACGTCGTTCGAGGACTTCCCGCCGCATTTCCTGCCACGATGTTCATCGTCTGCCACTGCCCGGCGGGGTTCCGAAGCATGCTTCCGGAGATCCTGAGCCGCGCGGGACCACTCCTCGCGACCCACGCGGCCGACGGCGAACGGTTCTACCCGGGCCACATTTATGTCGCCCCCCCCGACCTTCACCTGTTACTTGCACCCGACGGGCACATGCGGCTCAGCCGCGAAGCGCGTGAAAACCACCACCGTCCCTCGGCGGACCCCTTGTTCCGATCCGCCGCCCGTCATTACGGTCCAAGGGTCATCGGAGTGATCTTGAGCGGCTCGCTCCACGACGGCACGGCGGGCCTCATGGCCATCCGCGCCGCAGGCGGAGTTGCGGTCGTGCAGGACCCGAGCGATGCCCTGCTGGCCGCCATGCCCGAGCACGCTGCGCAGATCGCCGGCGCCGACCACGTAGCACCTGCGGACGCGATGGCACATCTTTTGGTTAAGTTGCTACATGATTATGACATCAAAGAACGGAGAGGTGGTGACGTGGATCCCATCGAACACATACCGGAGACGCGGAATCGGGACATGGGCGAGCAAGTCCGGAACGAGCGTCGGGGCATGGTGTCGGTCTTCACATGTCCCGACTGCGGGGGATCGCTTTGGCAGGTCGACGACGCTACGCTGATCCGGTTTCGTTGTCACGTCGGCCACGCGTATGATGGGGAAATCCTCCTTTCCGAGCAATCTGAAGCGCTGGAGGCGGCCCTCTGGACGTCAATCCGCACTTTCCGGGAGAAGGCGGTCCTGGCCCGGCAAATGGCCGAGAGAGAACGGAAACTGGGGAACCCCACGGCTGCGGAACGTTATGATGAAGTCGCCGGGCAAGCGGAACGGTACGGCAGCGTCATCCACGAGTTCCTCGTCAACGGAGACACGGCCTGGACACCTCGCGAAAGTTCGTCCGTGATTCGATTTCGAAGTCCTGTGAGACTGGACAACGTGACGGAAGTTCGTTGATGAGTACCGACCCTTCGAGCAGCTTCGAGGACCCGGGTACGTCGCCGCAGGGGGACGCCGGGGCTTCGAGCGCCATCTCCAATGACGTCCACCGCATGCGCTATCAGCAGTGGTTCGAGCTCGGCCCGGACAGCCTGATCGTGACCGATGGTCATGGCATCATACTCGAAGCCAACCACGCCGCCAGCCAGCTCTTCCGATGCGCCAAAGACTTCCTGATCGGCAAACCGTTGGGCCTGTTGATGCGCAATGGACACAAGAGTCGCTTCTACGAATCGCTCGCGCGCTACGGGTCGACCGGAGGCTCGGACGAATTCGAAGCGCGTGTCCAGCGCCGTGATTCCGTACGGGACGTCGAGGTTCGCGTTTGCTTCGGGCTCCCCGGCGAATCGAATTCAATTACCAGCCTCTGGCTGATTCGTGACGTGACCGAGCGTCGCCGCGCCGAGGCCGCGCGGGTCGACCTGCTGCGCCGACTCGGCTCGAGCCAGGACGACGAGCGCCGGCGCATCGCGCGCGAGCTTCACGATCACCTCGGCCAGGAGTTGACTACTCTGACCCTCGGACTCAATGCGCTGGATAGCGAGCTTCCCGCAGAAAGCCCGGCGCGGCAGCGTCTGCGACTGTTGCAGGAGACCGTCGACCGGCTCAGCCGGCAGAGCCACGCGCTCGCTTTAGAGCTCCACCCCACGATTTTGAGCGACCTGGGTCTCGGCGCGGCACTGGAAATGCTAGTGCGACAGTGGTCGGAGCGGATTGGCGTCTCGGTCGACTACCACTTTGCCGCCAAGACGTTGAAATGCACGCCCGATGTCGAGATGACGGTCTTCCGCATCGTCCAGGAGGCGCTGACCAACGTTGCCAAGCACGCCCGAGCGTCGCATGCGAGCGTTATCGTCGAGTACAGCGAAGGGCAGCTTGTCGCTATCGTCGAAGACGACGGCGTCGGTTTTTGCCGCGAATCGCACGAGGTGATAGGGCGTCTTGGACTCGCGGGAATGAGCGAGCGCGTGTTCCTGGTGGGCGGCACTCTGCACGTGGAATCAAGCCCTGACGCTGGCACGACGATCCGTGCGCGCATTCCCTGTTCCGAATCGCGGGAGAAACTCCCCCATGACCAAACTGCGTGTCCTGCTGGCTGACGATCACGCTGTGGTCCGCGAGGGCCTCAAGGTCCTCGTGAATGCACAGCCGGACATGGAAGTCGTCGGCGAGGCCGAGGAGGGAAACGCGACCTGTAGGCTCGCGCTCGACCTGCGCCCGGACATTGTCGTGATGGACATCTCGATGCCCGGCCTGAGCGGCGTCCAGGCCGCCGAACGGATCCGCCGCGAATGTCCGGAAGTGCGCATCCTGGTGCTCACGGTCCACGAGCTCGGAGGCTATCTCCGCCGGGTGCTCGAAGCCGGGGCAAGCGGTTATGTGCTAAAGCGCGCGGTCGGCGAGGAGCTGTTGCGCGCGATCCGCGAAGTGGCTCACGGCCGGGTCTATCTCGACCCTCACATGTCCGGCCAGGTCGTCGCAGGGTTCATCGGTACCACACCCTCGGAAGGAAGCGGCACGAGCGAGTTGACGGAGCGGGAAGTCGAGATTGTCAAGCTGCTGGCCCGCGGCTTCATCAATCGCGAGATCGCTGACCAGCTCGATCTCAGCATCAAGACGATCGAGGTGCACAAGGCTCGAGCCCTGGAAAAGCTGGGACTGCACAGCCGCGCGGACCTGGTTCAGTATGCGCTGCACCAGGGGTGGCTCCAGACCCCGTGAGGAGCGTCGAGCGGGAGGGACATGTTGGCTCCGATCGGCCGACGAACGCAGGCCAGCCAGTAGCCATCAGTTGATTCTGTAGCGTGCATAATTAGGATATTGTTATATTCGGAGCCGCTCCCAAAACGCGGCAACTCGTAAGCGGGTCAACGACCATCGGTCGCTGGGCGTGCGTCCCCCGACCCCGAATGCATGGACGCCGGGCCACCTCCACCGAAACACCGCCCTCCGTTCCTTTCCTCCATCCTTAGCATTTCGCGTTTTCCCCCCCCACTAGGGAAAACCCCTATTCGGATTTCCCTTTTGCTCTAATGACAGGCCCGCGTCACGGCCTGTAGTTTCAAGGACGTCCTAACGATTCGTACCTTGTTGAGCATAAGAGGCGGGGGCTTTCCTCAACGCCGGCGTCAGGGTCGAGGCGCCAGCGACCAGCCGCTCTGATGACTCATCAAGTCGCTTAAACACCTAAGAGTCTGCAAGGCCGCCGCACCCCATTTTCAGGGTGAACCAAGTCAAGGAACACCTTTATGAAACCCGATGCGCCCGAGATTCGCGACAACGACTTCCTCCACGCGGCGCCGGGGGTATTGCAGCACGCCACCAAGTCAAAAACGCCCACGGAGGAGTCGACGGCCGGACTGGCCGCGGTTCTCATGTCTGCTCTGATTCAGGTAAGTCGAGTAGGAGCCACTGCGCGCAGGGAGGCTGAGTGGGGAGGGGGGCCGAGTGACTCAGACAATGACGTCCCGTCCTCGGCCACCCTTCGCGAATTGATCGACGGGCTCGATGCCGTCGTCTGGGAATCCGATCCGAACGGGCGGATTCGCTTCATCAATCGCCGGGCTACCGAATTCTTCGGCTACCCCGAGGACCGTTGGCTCTCCTCTCCCGGTTTCTGGCTAGAGATCGCTCATCCCGACGACCGCATCGAGGCCGAGCGCAGCTTTACCCAGTGCGCCCGGGACGGAAGCCGCAAGGAGTTCGAATACCGCATCGCCGGCGCGGACGGCGGATTCCTCTGGGTCCGCCAGTCGTTGCGACCCGATCGCGACCACTCCGGACGCGTCTCGGTGATCCGCGGCGTGCTGTGGAAGATCGGCCGGCGCAAGAAGCTGGAGCGGCGTTTGTACGCCGCCCGCCGCGACATCGCCACGCAACTGGACGACCTCGCGTACCTCCATGATTTAAGCCGCCGCCTCTGGTCCACTGTCGAGCTCGAGCCGCTGCTCGAAGAAACCCTCATTGCCACGCTGGCGATTCTGGGCGCGGAAATGGGAGATGCCCGTCTGCTCGATACCGAGCGCGAAGAACTCGAAATCGTTGCGAGCGTCGGATTGCCCGAATCCTATCTCGATCGCTATCGTCGCGTTTCCGCCCGCCATCCCACGTCTGGAGCGCTCGTCTTCGAGGACGTGCCGGCCGGTCCAACTGGGTCTCCCGAACGGGAAGCGGCGCGAGCCGGTGGATACCGCTCCCAGTACTCGGCGCTCCTCATGAGTCGAAGCGGCGCCCTGCTCGGCACGATCGCCGCCTATTTCCACGAGCCGCACCAACCGTCGCACCGGCAGGCCCGGCTCGTCGAGGCGTTCGTGCGGCAAGCCGCCGACTTCGTGGAGTACGCCCGGCTGACCCGCGAGCTGCGCGAGGCCAACCAGGCCAAGGACAACGCACTCGCCACCCTGGCGCACGAGCTACGCAACCCGCTGAGCGTGATCCTGAGCGCCGCACAGACGCTGGGTTCGGACGTCCTGGGCGACTATCCCGCACTTCTGGAGGTCCGCGACCTCATCGTGCACCAGGCCCAGACCATGTCGCGGTTGACCAGCGACCTCGTCGACAACTCGTGCCTGGGACGAGGCCGGATGGAGCTCAATCTCGAGTTCGTGGACCTCGAGTCGATTCTGGTTCGCGCCGCCGAATCGGTACAGCCGCTGGTCCAGGAGCGGGATCACAAGCTGATGATCGTCCCGCCGGCCGAGCCCCTTCGTGTCGAGGTTGACTCGATTCGTCTCGAGCAGATCCTGGTCAATCTGCTGCGGAACGCATGCCGGTATTCGGAGCCTGGCGGGACGATCACAGTCTCGGGCGAACGCGAAGGCGACGAGTGTATCGTCCGAGTGCGCGACACGGGCGCGGGAATCACGGCCGAAATGTTGCCGAGGATTTTCGATCCGTTCGTCCGGGGCGGTTGCAACGGCCGCTCGTCGACAGACGGCCTGGGGCTGGGGCTGGCACTCGTGAAGGGAATGGTCGAACGTCACGGCGGGACCGTATCCGCGGCGAGCGACGGCTCGGGGCTCGGAAGCGAGTTTGTCGTTCGCTTGCCCATCGGCGGGCAACGTATCGACACGTCGCCTCTCGCGCGCGAAAGGAGCTCCGACGCGACACCCCCTCATCCGCTCGACATTCTTGTCGTTGACGATCAGCCCGAACTGGCGCAGAGCCTTACTCGATTGCTTACGTCGTGGGGACACCGGCCGGCGATCGCGCATGACGGTCCGTCGGCGGTCGTCGCCGTCACTCACCGACGGCCCGATCTCGTCCTGCTCGACGTGGCCTTGCCTGGAATGGACGGATACGAAGTGGCCCGCAGGCTGCGCGAGCAGCACGGGTCCTCGCTCACGATAGCGGCCCTCTCCGGTTACGGCCGAGGCGGCCCTCGCGAATGGGAACAAGCCGCACTCTTCGATCACTACTTGACGAAACCCGTGTCTCTCGAGGACTTGCAAATGCTTCTGGAAACCCACGGAGGAGGGGTGCGCTGTTGACCGTCGCTGAGGAACAGGCTCGGGATAACTTCCCGATGTCCAGTACGTTAACGAAGTGGACGATCTTGACCTGAGACATGATCCGTATTTACTTTTGTCCCGTAGGGACATTTGATAATATCCCAGCGTTTTAACGCGGGGATCGCGTCCCACCCACAAAATGATTCTCGGTCCCGGAGGGACGATGGGAGTGCGGCTCGTGGAGTCCACCGCGACAGTTTCCGTGGCCCCTACGGGGCGAAAAAACTGTTGTGTGGTTGTCTCGTCGAACCCAGCGTTAAAACGCTGGGCTATTCTCAAATGCCCCGTACGGGGCAAAGCGGAAAAGACAAACACGCACATTCGCTGAATTCGGCAACTTGTTGCCGGCTCGTTCTTGAGTCCGCGGCGAAGCGGAATCGAAAGAATCTCTATTTGATGGAGCCCCATGGAGAAACCGCGGTAAGGCGCAATACCGCTCGAATACCCGGAAACCTGACGAATTCAAAAACATAAACACTCCGTCGCTCACAAAGGGGGAGGGAGTCAGATCCTTTGTGTGCATCGGCTTAAGGTTCGTTGAACGCTATTGCGGTAACGCCAGGCAAAATTTGAACCGCATCTGAGGGAGCATCGAAGGTTATTCACGGTGGCCAATGCCCACGCTATCAAGCACCCCTGAATGGCGTCACATTGACCAGAAGCCTCATTGGGGATTCCGCAAGCCGTACTGAGAACGAGTCGACTCACCACTCTTGAAGGTCCAGGGACGGCCCGCTTCCCCTTATCGGGAAGACTCGTTCCTGGGCCTTTTCTCGTTGAACTTTGATTCATTGAGATGCTCTTATCTTTTTAGTGTTAATCCTTATTTGTTTTATTGTGTATGGCATTTGAATTGCACCAGAATTGCGGTGTGCGTGGGGATGGGACTCTCATGCACGAAGGACCAGATCTCGGTGAACGGGGGAGACGTACGAGATGGCGGAACCGGATGTCCAGGCTTGGAGTGAGCCAGCCTTGATGAGCATCGACCTGAGGCAGGTCGCCGAATCGACACTTCGGGACAGCCGTTATTCGGCGCTGCGCGAGGTCGTCTGCGATTGCGACGACGGCGTGTTGATCCTGCGGGGGACCGTGGCGACCCACTACCTCAAACAAGTTGCCCAGCAGCTCGTCGGCTCCCTGCACGGCGTCGACAAGATCAGCAATCAAATCGAGGTCCCTTCCGCGTCTCGACCGGCGCCTCGGCTTTGATGGACGACGCACGCGGGAACGGTGTGGAATTAGGAATCGCGAACAAGGTCATTAGATCCCCCCAGGAGTTGCGTCGATGTCGTTAGTCTGCGGACGCGAGGTCGAGATCACCAACGTGCTGGGCCTTCACCTGCGCGCTGCGGAACGGTTCGTCCGCCTGGCCCGGACGTTCGTTTCTTCGATATCTCTGTCAAACGCCGGCAACACGGCCAACGGAAAAAGCATTCTCGACCTCGCCTGCCTCGCCGCAGCGCAAGGAACGCGCGTAGAGATTCATATCTGCGGTCCCGACTGCCACGAGGCACTCGCGGCGCTCACGCAGCTCATCGAGTCCGGATTCGCCGAGGAGTCGGAATCTCCTCGGCCACAGGCTGCGCACGTGGTGGGCGGTTGAGGCGGCTCGGCGTTAGATCAACGCGCGTGCTTCTCCCCGTCGCGAGGGAGGGACAGATTAACTACCCCCGCTTGGGATGGTTTGTGCGTTAACTTAACGCTACGCCCACCATCGCCGCAACGGCGAATCATATAACTCCCCCCCTTGGGAAGGGGGGGTAGGGGGGGTGGGCCTAAAGCGCCGCCATCGGTTCATTGCTTTGCCTCCGCAAGCGCTTCCTTCGTTCGGAATCGACGTGGCCTTTCGCGTACGCTCGGTCCGAGGACAACGAAGGTTTCCATCATGACGCCTGGCTGCGACGGCGTTTCGCCCTAGCGCGAGGTTTTGTCGTTGCCGGTTACCGGAGCACTCACGCGGAGCGTGAGC